>JAATVK010000050.1 GCA_014523485.1 Nitrososphaerales archaeon TH5894 | reverse complement strand
TTTTACTCCGTCCTCCGCAACTGTTATGTTATAACCATTTAAGAAAGCATCGTATACAGTATGCTTAACGCAAATATCGGTATGAATACCTGTTACTATAAGAAAATTCGCACCTTGTCCTTTATAAAATGATTGTAGTAAATCTTTTAACTTGGTATTAAAAAATGCACTATACGTATTCTTTGTTATTACATAGTCATTTGCCATGGGTTTTAATTCTTTAATGACTTGTGCCCCCTTCGTACCTTTGATTGCATGTTCTCCCCAAATTTTTAATTCTCTATCTTTTACGTCGTGTGCGTCGTTGCAGTATATAATAGGAATATTATGTTCCCTCGCAGAGTAGAGTAACTTCTGGATATTTTGTACTATAGCTTCAACTCCTTCAAGTCGTAATCTTCCATTGACAAAGTCATTTAACATATCTATTACTAAAATAGCATATCTATTCTTCATAAACTCCAACTCTATTATAGTAGAAAATTATATTTATACGATATGTCGTTTATGCCTAAACCAGTTCTTTGTCTAATTCCTTGATTATATTCGTTAGCTTTGGGCTTAAGAAAACAGGATATTTTACTTCTATATGGTTTATTTTTTTGAATCTTTCGTGCAGTAACGCTATTTGTTTTTGGTGGTATTTTTTAATTTCAAACAAATTAGGCAATTTTTGTATTAATTGACCGTCTTTTATATATTGAAGCAGTAATGGATTTCCATTTTCTATTTTTTCTTCTTCTAAGGCAAGTATATCTTTTATAAAACAATTATTTTTTTCAAATCTGAATATTTGTTTGGAGCAAGGATAAGAAATTTTATTAATTGAGGTTTTCATCTTGTAAAAAGTTTTATATTTATTTGTAGCTTTAGAATATTGTTTAATAGCTACCAATTTATAGACTCCATTTAAACTCGGTTCGTCTCTTGACGTTGTTAACTCCGTTCCTACTCCAAAACAATCTATTGGAGCTTTTTGGTTTTTCAGATCTGTTATTATATATTCATTTAAATCTCCTGTTACCATAATCTTAGTCGAATTATACCCTTCCTTATCAAGTAATTTTCTTATATCTTTACTCAATTTCAAAAGATCGCCACTATCTATTCTTAATCCTTTACATTTTATTTTATTTTGAACTATTTTTTTTACTGCCTTAATAGTATCATATGTGTCTATTAATAAAAAACCATCAGGAAATATTTTTATAAATTCTTGAAATGCTAATTCTTCCTGATTAAAAGACATAATAAAAGAATGTGCCATGGTTCCACTGCATGGAATTCCAAACTTGTATGATGCTAATGTGTTGGATGTTCCTGCGCATCCAGCTATGAAACTTGATCTACTTGCTAAAAATGCTGCAAGTGGTCCATGAGCTCTTCTAAATCCAAATTCTATTATTGGAATTCCCGCAGCAGCATTAACTATTCGTGAGGCCTTGGAAGCAATGAGAGTTTGAAAATTTATTATGGATAAAATAAAAGTTTCTACTAGTTGTGCCTCCACTATTGGGGCTTCTATTCGTAATATGGGTTCATTGGCAAAAATTATAGATCCCTCAGGTACTGCCCACATATTACCGGTAAACTTTAAATTTAAAAGAAAATCAAAAAATTTATCATCTATTCTTTTGAAAATATCGTTACTTTTTAAAAAGATAATATGTTCAGGATTAAATTTCAGATTTAAGAGAAATTCTATAACCTGTTTTAATCCTACTGCCACTAAATAGTTTCTATTTTTTGGAAGCGTTCTTACAAACATTTCAAAAATACCTAGTTTGTCACTTTGATTTGCAGAAAAATATGCAGCTGCCATTGTTAGTTCATAAAAGTCAGTACTCAAACAAGCATTATTGTAAAATTGATCTAATTCAGACAAAGTTATTTATACCATCATATTAAATAGATTAAACATTAAAATATTTTGAAAACAAGAAATTCAATTAGTAAACTTCTCGAGTAGTAAAAGAATAAAAAATATTTATAATAGGATTTGAGAGCTATGATAATTAATAATTATATCGAATTAAAATAATACAATTTAATATTAATGTCATTAATCTAAATATAACAAAATTCTAGTTTAGTACAAATTATTTTACATCATCAGTTTTACTTTGTATATCGCAAGAGATATTCTGTTATGTTGAGATCAATTTACTAGTTTTGCAATAAAAAAATTGTCATTTTATTATCAAAGATGTATAGTAATTAGCAAGTATATTGTACTTGCATTGTTGTTTGCAACATCTTCGTTAAATAAATTTTGTAAAATTTACAGTTAAGTCTTCTATTTTTAAAGTATTAATAGTTTCATTAGAATTGATCTGTAATTTGGTAAATGATTATTACATGAAAACTTGTAAATGATATATGATTTAACCTTAAGGTATATCCAATCCCGTAAAGATCTAAGAACATAAGATTCATCACTAACCACTAATTGTATCTTTCATAATATATTCAATTACTTCATTAAGATTGGCGCTAGCTATGCAACATACCTTATCTGCTCCTCCATAATACAACAAAATTATTTTATCAATTACAACTGCACCAGTTGGAAAAACCACATTATTAACATCGCCTATTTTCTCGTACTTTTCTACTGGTCCTAAGAGAGGCTGTTTTGTTCTTGCAATGACTTGCCTAGGATCTTTAAGGTCTAAAAGTGCTGCCCCAACACGGTAAATTCTATCCATGCTTACACCATGATAAAATAAGAGCCATCCTTTACTTGTTTTAATCGGTGAGGGACCTATCCCAATTTTGAGGTTCTCCCAAGCTTGTTCTGGCTTTAAAAGTAATATAGAATTATTTAACGTAGAAACTGAATTAGTAATACTTAAGCATATGTCACGTCCTATTGTTTTAAGATTAAGATCAGTACTAATATCAGGTCTATGTAAAATAAGATAATAAGTATTATTATTATTATTAGATAAATTGTAGTCTAACTTAAATTTTCCAGGAAAGAATGTTATCCCTTTGTTATAATTAAAATTTTTAGTGATTATACCTAATTTATTAAATTCATTATAGTCTTTTGTTACCGCTAATGCAGAAAAAACTTTAGGATGACTTTTTACATAATCGGAGAGAACTACATATGTAATAAAAATTTTGTCGCCAATCTGTGTTGCACGTGGATCTTCCATTCCATATAGTTCATATTCTTCCGTAGGAAAAATTGCAGGATTATTACGTCTAATAAAATTAAAACCGTCAGTGCTACTTGCATAACCTATTCTAGAAATATAATCATCATATTCTCCAACTGCTCTGTATAACATATGAACATTCGTGCCGTCATAAGATGCAGTACAATTAAAGACTGCCTTAGATTCCCACCAATTATTTTTTTTGAGAGTAAGAATAGGATTTTTTGAATATCTCTTGAATATACTCAATGTCAGCCTAATTGTTATTTGAAGTAGTATTTAATTACTATTTAAAAACTGCATTCATATAGGTATTTAATAATGTATGTATATTTACTAACGCATTTTTTCAATTGGACAGTAAAATAATTCTTTTACCTTGTATTATTGTATACAAATACAATAAATTGTATCCATGTATGTAGATGTCATATTAAAGGCCATTTAAATATCCTGATACTAACCATCAGAATATTCATTACTTAAGTAATTTTTTGAATAATAAATTTGTTTTAAAAATAAATACTTAGAGTTGTTATTGGAATCAGAAAAAGAAAAAAAGGTTAAAAAAAGGGTTAATAATTTATTAATAACTTCAGTTAATAATTTATTAATAACTTCAATTATTCTATATTTATTTGTCTGCCTTGGGGTTTTTGTTGTTCTTTCTTTTTGAAGTTTATTTCAAGAACTCCGTTGTTATAATTTGATTTTGCACTATTTATATCAATATCTTCAGGAACCTCTATTTTTTTGTGATATTTCCTATTAGGATCTTCACTTATAATTTCTACATATTGGTCATAGGCATTAACTTTAATCTTGTCTTTACTTATTCCAGGCATCTCTGCTACAATTTTTACTTCATTATCTGTCGTTGAAATATCTATTAATGGTTCTCGTTCTGCAGAAAGTGATGGTTGTTCAAAGGATCCCATTCCACCCATAGGAGATTTTACGTTACCAAATTGTCTTATTTTTGGTTTTCCATCAGGTCCTATGGTCATGGAATATCCATATACTATTGGACCTACTTGTCTAACTTTTCCACCTTCTGGTGTTTCATATTCTTTAATTAGATCTTTTGGTATTTTATTTTCAATATTCTTAAATTGTTCAGAAAATGCTCTTTCTGCTTCTTTCCTCATTTCATCAAATTCTCTGAACATGTCATCAAAGTTCCATCCACCACTACCAAAACCTTTTCCTTCACGTCTTCCACGTGTTCCGCCGCCACCAAACAAATTTCTGAAGAAATTGTATGGATCATAATCGCTTGGAAAGCTCATGTTACCATTAAATAATCATTTGTTCTATATTAGGATGTCGTATATTTTGCATTTTAACCCTTAAATTTTTAGAACATCATATCAAAATACTAAAATTTCTTTTTTACAATTCTTGGGTGTTATTATGCTAAATTTTTGTTAAAAGAATAAATAGTAATCAGATTTTTGGAGGTTACAAGCTTTATAATCTATTAATGAATTATTGTGTTCTATCTCTTTTAAATTAATAATTATTTTTATTTAGTTCATATTTCTATATCTTTATAGGTTTCAAATCTCTTATATTTTACTGCCTCTTTTATTATAGTAAATGAAACCTGCTCGGCCATTTTACTTAATATTCCAACATCATCTTTATAGTCATCAAAAGAAGAATGATCTTTATTTCCAAGATAAACTTCTTTAATTCTAGAACCAGAAACTATTGCTTCGATTAGAAACCAAACGTCTATTCCCCATCCATCAGGAGGACCACTCTTTAACATTTTTTTCCACAGCGAAATATTGGAGCAAACCTCTCCGCTTAGTGGTTGTTCAAAATGAGATAGTTCAGGAAAGAAAATCCGTAACATAGGTTTTGCAATAAGTTTTGTCACAGCAGCATCCCTAGGATGTCTTTGATAGAATCCTCTAGTCATATCAAATCCTCCTCCTTCCAGTACAGGCTTTGCCAAATCATCAATCCACTCGGGCGTAATATTTTTTATATCAGCATCCAAAAACAGTATAGCTCTGTAAGTATTGACCAAGTCATTAGAATGAGTATTAACCTTTATTGCTTCCATTAAACCCGTTTTCATAGCGTTTCCTTTACCCGGATATTTTTTCAAAGATTGTTGAATTACCTTAACTCCTCCCACATTATTTGTTATTTTAACTGTATCATCAGTAGAAAAACCATCAACTACTATAATATCCGGTTTAAAATAACTCTGTTTTATATTTAGCAAGAGATTCTTAATTGTACTTCCAGAATT
>JAATVK010000281.1 GCA_014523485.1 Nitrososphaerales archaeon TH5894 | reverse complement strand
CTATTCTATTAATAGTATATCCAATAAGATCACTACTGCTTTAAAATCGCAAATTCAAAAAGAAGAAAATGATCATTTATTTTCCAGAGAAAAATTTGATTTTGAAGTTGTTTTAGATGAATGTGGCTTTGGTTACTATGAAAAATTGTCATCTTTACTTTCTACAGAAAAACATTTATGGAAAGTGCATTTTCATTAGTATATAATGAATTAAATATTGCAAATCCTAACAAAATTTATCACTTTTGAGATATAGTAGAAAAAATTATAGATATAAAAGATATTAGTGTTGTTTATTATGATAGAATAAATATCAATAAAACTCTAATGGAAAATATTTGGCAAGAATCAACAACATAACATTATGAGGCCTTAATAGCCATAGTCAATAACCAACCTAATTTGTATTAGTCGATTCCATGCTATGGCTATTAGTATTATTATTAACTGATTTATTAAATAATAACAAAATTATCTCCAATTATTAAATACTATAATTAGCAATTATTCTTACTTCAACCAAAAAAGTCCAAAGAACTTAGACATACCATAGCCTTCTATATATCCTTGGCTTATGGAAGGTTATGGCTTTCATTATTAATTTTTTTACTCAAAAAAAGCTTATTCTTTCGTTTTGCCGATCTTCTTTTTATTTTTGTATTTGAGAATTCCCTTTGATGAAAATGTGATTTGATATGTTCTTAACAAAAAGGATTTGAATTAATAGGACATGTAGTTGATTGGTTGGTTATGCCAATTAGGTATTGCACAAATTAATCTTCCCTCTTTCATAGGATTATCTCTTAATTATGTTAATTATGTTGTTGAGGATATGTTACAATACCCATTTAATAATACACAAAAATATTATCTTCTTCTGCAGCATAAATCGTTTTTGTCTTACTCTTTTCATTTATATATCCATAATTAAAGCACATTTTCAATAACAATATTTAATAATTGCAAAAACCGATAACAAATATGTCTAAACCTATAGCAAGTATAGTATAACTTGTTGGTAGTTCTGATAAAGGATGATAGAAGACAGTAGAAGTTGCTCTGCAGTAGGCAACAAAAACAATACGAGGAATTACACGGTTCGAGGTTGTAAGTAAAACTGCTACCCTAGACCCAAATAAGGTATTATTACTAAATTAATGCTATAATAAAATTAGCATTTAGTGTATGACACTAGGAACAAAATAAAATATTAATATATCTTAAATTTCATCTCATTTAATGCCTGGATACGCCCTTACTACTACTATGATCCAAGCTTTCACCATCTAAGACTAATGTTGTTTGGTTATGTGACATATTATTTATTAGGTTTAATTTACTTATAGGATCCTATTATTCATATAAGAGATTTAAGCTACTCCATAGGTAGGTATAGCAGCTCCTGTTATAGTATTTGCTTCGTCTGAGCTTAAGAATAATACTACATTTGCCAAATCCTCTGGCTTTACCCATTTGGTAAAATCTGCATTTGGCATCGCTTGTCGGTTTGCTTGAGTATCTATTATACTTGGCATGATGCAGTTAACATTAATATTTGATTCTTTAGTTTCTTCTGCAAGTGATTCTACAAGTCTTATCAGTCCAGATTTAGATGCAGAATAAGCCGAATCATAACCCATTGAGCGCAAGCCATTTCTAGAAGATACATGTATTATCTTCCCAGATTTGGAATATATCATTTGTCTAGTAACATGTTTACTTATTAAAAATGCTGATTTTAGATTTAATATCATCATCATATCCCATTCTTTTTCTTCAAGCTCAACTACGCTTTTTTCTCCGATATAAGCTCCAACCACATTAACTAATATATCTATATGCCCATATTTGTCTAATATATTAGAAACTAATTCTTCTATGTCTTCTTCATTTGTTACATTCGCTTTGATTAGTTGTACTACTGCTGATTTGTTATTTGTATGTGTTTGACCAGTTTCTCTGTCATTAAGATATGAAGATATTACCGTAGCGTTGGACTCAAGGAAAGCCTTTGTTATATATCTTCCCAAAGCTCCCGTACCGCCTGTTACTAATACTATTTTATTTGAAAAGTCATGTCTATTACGATTCTGATTAGCCATAAGAATCTGATAATAGTCCAAACCAAGTAAAAAAGATTATTGATACTTTTACCATAAATTGAATATCCAAGAATTGAGACTCACATGAGCTGGCGTTTAGTCAATATTTTTTATAAATGCTTAAATAGAAAATTCCATATTATAAGTAAATGAAAATCAGACTTGCTCTGTATTTTTCAGTATTTATGATTATACTAACAACATTTGGGCGTTAGCATCTCAATTCTTTTTAAATAATATCAATCATATTTGATGCAAATAATTATAGGAAAATGAGCTATCAAGTAATTAGTCTCTCTGTATTCGTCTGTGTGTAAATCCTTCTCCTAGTTAAGAAACTTAAACAGATATCTTGGTGCATTCCGGTCAATAGATTAAGTCGAAAATTTAATATTTTCATTTAATATCCATGATAAAGTACAATTTCATTAATGACCTTTTTTATCATGAGCAATTATTATTGGTCTTGTTATAGCTCCTTCCGACGCAGAATTTACTAAAGATGCATATTTTGCCAATACACCAGTTTTATAATGTGGTTTTATAGGCTTCCATTTTTTTTCCCTTCTTCTGAATTCAGCTTTTGATATCAAGAGATCAATAATTCCTTTATTGACATCAATATTAATGAGATCACCATCTTTTACCAAACTAATAGGACCTCCAACCATGGCCTCGGGAGATACATGTCCTATCATAAATCCTCTGGTTGCACCTGAGAATCTTCCATCAGTTACCATAGATACTTTTTCTCCAAGGCCCTGTCCTACTAATGCTGCAGTAACAGCTAGCATTTCTCTCATACCTGGACCGCCTTTAGGACCTTCATATCTTATTACTACTACATCACCTTCAACAATTCTATTTTTTGATATTGCCCTAAATGCATTCTCTTCAGTTTCAAATACTTTTGCTTTACCTACAAACTTGGATAACTTTACTCCGGCAATCTTTACTACAGCACCCTGTGGTGCTAGAGATCCCTTTAAAATCTTTATTGTTCCTTCTTTCTCAATGGGTTTTTCATAAGGACTCAAAATATTTTTATCAACATTTGAATTTAAGTTAAATGACTCCAAGTTTTGTTCCATTGTTTTCCCGGTAACTGTTAATGTCTTTCCATTTATTAGCCCATTTTTTAATAGTGTTTTTAATACAATTGGTACCCCACCAATTTTGTCCAAATCTACCATAACATATAATCCTCCAGGTCTCATATTCACAATATGAGGAGTACGTTTTCGTATTCGCTCGAAATCCTTTAAAATTAATTTTATCCCTATTTCTTTAGCTATTGCTAATAGATGTAATACTGCATTTGTCGATCCTCCTAATGCATTTGCAATAGTTATTGCATTTTCAAATGCTTCAAAAGTCATTACATCTTTTGGACTAATATCATTTTCTATAAGAGTTGCAATAGTCTTTCCTGTTTCATAACACATTTCATTTCTCTTTTCGCTCTCTGCTGGAGGAGAAGCGCTACCAGGCAACGATATACCTAAAGCTTCGCTAATAGATGCCATAGTATTTGCAGTATACATTCCACCACAAGAGCCAGCAGATGGACAAGCAACATTTTCTAGTTGAATTAGTTCTTCCATACTGATTTTGCCTGCATCAAACGAACCCACAGCTTCATAAACGTCTTGTATTGTTACATCCTTATTGTGCCAATTTCCAGGCATTATTGTCCCTCCATAAACAAAAATTGAAGGTAAATTTAATCTAGCCATGCCAATTAATGTACCTGGCAAACTCTTATCACAACCTGAAATTCCCACTAAACCATCGTATTGATGTGCTCTCATCATAATTTCTATCGAATCTGCTATTATTTCTCTACTAACTAAAGATGCTTTCATACCTTCATGCCCCATAGCTATACCATCAGATACTGCGATAGTAGTAAACTCTCTTGGAGTACAATTCACATCTGATACTCCCTTCTTTGCAAATTGTGCAAGTTTACCTAGGTGTATATTACATGGTGTGGCTTCATTGCAAGTAGAAGATATACCAATAATAGGTTTTTCCAAATCTGTGTCTTTTAATCCCATTGCTTTATACATTGCTCTATGAGGCGCCCTAGATGGTCCTTCAAGAGTTTTTCTACTGGGTAATTTCATTCAAATAAGAATACAAAAGTATTATTTTAATAGTCTTTCCTTCATCAGTATTATATAAGATAGAGCTTAAATTGTTTATTCTATAGTGGCGGTAATTTTTAATGTGTCAATTCCTTCAAACTTAAAGATAGTTTCACACATTCCACACTCTGCACTTCCATTAGTCAAATCAGCAACAGATATTTCCTCATTATGGTATTCGCATTTAGGACAATCAAATGAAAAAAGTACATTAAAATTCTCTATCTCAATAGTTTCTGTCATTATGTAAGAGATAGGAGGAAATAGTTATATTTAAAATTGGCTATAATTTTTATACTTAAGTAAAATCTGTATTTAGAATATCAACAAATAAAAGTAATATTAGTAATGATAGAAAAAGTTATTATGATTAACAATACTGATAATTATCGTTGTATATTCTGTTCAATAATTAATGGAACTAGTGAAGGAATAACGGTTTATTATAACAATCATTTTTTAGTATTGATGGATAAATATCCAATTAGTAATGGACATACATTGGTGATTCCAAAGAAACATTATGATAATTTACTTTCAATGCCTCAGGAAGAGGTAGGGAAATTATACTCTCTTGTTAGTATTATAGCCAAAGCAGTAGTTTCAGCAGTTTCTGCAGATGGATTTAATATAGGACAAAATAATGGAAAATCAGCAAATCAGATTATACCTCATGTACATGTGCATATTATTCCTAGATTTAAAAATGATAATTCTTATGGGAAATGGCCTACCAGATATATTGCAAAAGAAGACGAATTATATGATTTCTCTAAAAAGATAAAAAATCAATTAAATATTTTGTCTATTCTAGATTAGTTAATAATAAATTATTATTATTATTATTATTATTCATTCTTTATTTTTATTTACCTTCAAAAGATAATTTTAATTGTCTTTATTATTGTAATTATCTTTATCTAAATAAAATATACATAGAAGTTTATTTTGATTTAATTTCTTGAATTCCTCCCATATAGCTTTGCAAAATCTCTGGGATCATGACTCCATTAGTTGTCTGATAGTTTTCTAAAATTGCTACTAGCGTTCTTTGAGTTGCTACAAGTGTGCTATTTAATGTATAGACTAATTTAGTCTCTTCATTTGGTTTATCTCTAAACCTTATTCTTAATCTTCTAGCCTGATAATCAATGCAATTTGAACATGAAACTATCTCTCGATAATTTTTCTGTGCTGGTATCCATGCCTCAATATCATAT
>JAATVK010000280.1 GCA_014523485.1 Nitrososphaerales archaeon TH5894 | reverse complement strand
CATATTATCTAACAATAGAACCTAAACATAACAACAATTACAATAATAATAATTATTATAACGACAATAATGAATACCAAAGTTATTCCAACGAATATGAGAACTACTATAACAACAATAACAATAACGACTATGATGACAGCAAAGATAACAACCGAGATGACAAAAAAGATGAATATAAGGATGACAGCAGAGATAATAAAAAGGACGATAAAAAAGACGATGGATATAAAGAGTCCGATAACGACAGTATCTATGATGACCAATATGGATATGAATACACTGATGACTCTGGCGAATATGGAAATGAATATGAATATGTATTAGATGAAGAAGAATAAATAAAGACTATTCTATCGACACTTATTCGTAATTTTTAAAATTTAACGTAATTTGGACATATAATATTACCACAACCACAATCAATACAATATTATTCTTTAGGTTACATGTTCAATGCTGGTATTTACTCATAATCAATTTATATTTAATTTATTATATATCCATTAATAATAAATAATAAAGATATCATTACTCAATCATTCAATGAAATAATTTTGATGAGAATAATTATTTAAATTTAACCTAGCATTATTTGTCTTGGGTATTATATTTAAATAATTTTTTTATTAAATTTTCTTTTACCTGTTTCCATTCTGGTTTTATAATACTGTAACAAACTGTATCTCTTATCCTTCCATCTCTCATTATCTTATGGCGACGTAATATTCCATCTTGTTGAGCTCCTAAATTTTGAATTGCTTGACGTGAAATTGTATTGAGAGCATCAGTACGAATTTCTACAGCTATACATCCTAGTTTTTCAAATGCATGTTGTAGCATCAAGAATTTGGCTTCAGTTTTAACATATGTTTTTCTCCAAGATTTTGCTCTCCAAGTATGTCCTGTTTCAAGTCGATGATTTTCTTAGTCAATGTTGAGATAACGAGTAGTGCCAACAGTTGTACTAGAAGCTTTATCTATTGTTATAAATGGCAAAATTATTCCATTTGAGCATAAATCTAACAATTCCTGTATATAGTTTGATATTTCACTTGCATTAGGAAATTGAGTAAAAGAATTATTCCATATTTTGCCATCTTTAGCTGCAATAGAAAGACCGTCTATATCTTCAATTGATGGTGGTCGTAGTATGATATATTTTCCCACTAGAGATATTCGTTCAATTGTTAGCACATAATTTATAGAATTTTTTTATAGAAATAAATGTATAGTTATACTTTTCAATTATGATCAATCAAACTAATTGGTAATGTCAAAAGAAGAAGAAATAGCAAAATCAATAATTTTACAAGAAATACATCAAATAGATTCTAACTCTTCCAAAGTTAAAGAAAATGGATGTGCTGCCTGTCATGTCTTATTTACTTTAGTTAATAAAATGCAGATAAGTGAACAAGATGCTTCAGAGCTATTATCAGAGATTCTTTCCAAAGATTCAAAACTAAATGATCTCTTTATTGAAATGGTAGAAACTATTCATATGAAACAAAGAATGATGGGCGTTACTTTTTCAATAAAAACAAGAGAAGCTAAAGATCGATATATTGATTCAAATTTTAAGAACTTTTTAGAAGAGATATCAACTGATTTATCAAATTATGGGCCAGATATACTATTGCGTAAATTACTTTTATCATCAATTTCATTACAAATAGCACAAAATATAGGAATAGACTATCATGCTGCTACTGAGGAACTTTATTATTATATTCGTAAAAATGAACAAAATACAAATCAACATTTGATACGATTCATAGACAGTTTTTATGAAAAAATAATAAGACAAAATAAATGAGATATTAGCGGCGGTTGTTGTAAATCTTTTAGTAAATTTTGAGAACTTTTATAATGATTAATTTAAACAAATTCTACTGAGTAAGAGAAGATTATTCAGATTATTACTAGTAATTAGCCTTTATTGAATAAATAAATTTTTTATCTTTTAGGAATTATATTGAATATTGAAAATTATTCTACCTATTAATTTACTTCAATTTATTTGTCATAGCCTGAACAATCAATGATGAAAATTTTCTCTTATTCTATAATAGGAGTAGCATTAGCAACAAAAATATATTATTGACTTTGAAAATAATGGTTGATAGACGAATTGAATGTTAATAATCGTCACCCCCCACTTTGGCTATTGATATATGGTCTTGTCATAATAATATTCGGTATATTCTTGCTTGCAATAGGATCTGGCATAAGAGTATTTCTTATCATAACAGTAATTGGCTTATCATTGATTGCATTATGGTTATATCTCGATATAAGAAATGAGAAGCAAAAAACAAGAGAATTATATGTTAATACAACACAGGCATGTATATGTCTAATTTGTAAACACAAAGAAACAAATATTTGTTTACAACAAAAATGTGCATGCTGTCTTATAATTAAAGGAGATGTTATAATTGGACACCATTCTAATGATCCTTCCCAGTAGAAGAATAATATAATATCTAGGATAGAATAATCTAACAGAAAAGATAATTAATATACGCCTATAGTAGTAATCTTTTAAACTAAATTTGGAAAAATAAGTATATAAAAATACTATATAACATTATAAAATCATCTATTTGAAAAGGTAAATTTAAATGAATCCAAAAAAAGTACTTGTCTAAGAAAGTTAAAATGAACACGATTCAGTGATCAACATCATTACTAGAATTTAAATTAATCAAATAGTATTTCATGATTGAATACATTGATCTATATTGCTGAACTTAGTTGAGCACTACCAAACAATACTGAAAATGGTTGACACCATATTAAAACATATTTGTATTTGTTAAAATCTGTATCTAGAGGTATTTGGTAGTTCTGATTGCCAATATTTGCTTTGAGTCTACCAAGATCTATAAAATCACTTGCTTGTTTATCAATAGCTAGATAGAGATGAACGTCCGGTCCATTAGTAGATCTAAAGTCTTCTAGTCGTACTATTTGAGATTCATCTGATAATCTCAATATTTTTACTTTACCTTCTGCATTATGTATCCCGTCATTAACTCCCATAAAATCACCTATTAAACCTGTATTTTGTGTACTGTGGTTAATAATTATGGTCATGGTTTCATTTATAGTTGTATCTTGTTCTTCTGCTGCCATTTTCATTATCATGTCTTTTTCTTTAACAGTCATATTTTTTGCAGCATCAAGTTTTTCATTCTCTGTCATTGCCATAAACTTCTCAAAACCTATGGGTGATTCGCTACTTAGTAGTGTAGGAAGTGGTTCATTTATCTCAGTATTTATGAATAAAGGTGAAATAGTATAAATGCCAATAGGAATTACTATTGCTGCAATGATAATGCCTATTATTATTTTTGTTTTATTTTTCAATTAAGATTTCCATGGTTCTACTATAATATAAAAACAACTTATTTTTGAGAAGTACTAGTGAACAAACTACTCCCTTTAATACAATATTTTTAACTCTTTTTCTTAATTTAATTAGGATCAGTTATTTGCAGAATAGGGAGTAACACCAATAGCGTTGCTAAAAGAGAAGTCTAATGTAAAGGTCCTGCTAATTTGTATTTTAGCCATTATTAAATGAAACTTATTATGTGATAAAGAACCTGCATGAAGAATCAAATAGAATTACTATATCCATTAAACGTAGGTCTATTCATTTCTTCAATACTTGCAGAATTCCATGTGTTAGAAGTAGAGCATCAGGTGTATACTTTTGTATCTATATAGTATTCGAAGAATCAACAAATATACCACCAGAAATAAGACCAGTACTTCTCCTTTTAAGCTGATGGAAATAGATCTTTTGGTTCCCTTATTTTATTACATATTACAGCTTATATACTTGACAAAAATAAATCAACTTATCAAATATCTGTGACCATATATTAAGAATTAAAAAAGAAATGAATTTGAAAGTTACAAAAACATAGAACAGGTCTATATCATGAAATATGATTAGGGTAATGTGAAAATATTGATGGGAAAAATAACTATTAATGGATTAGGCATTAATATTTTTGTCATCCGCAATCGATTTAGATATAGCTTCATTCACAACGCTGACCAATTTAGCTATTGATATAGGTTTATGTAAATAGGTAAATGTTGGGTTATCACGTTCTAACAAATCATAAGCACTGATTAAAATTACTTTAATATTTGAGTTAAGGTGAACAAGCTTTGTACACAGCTCATAACCATTCATTTGAGGCATACGATAATCAGAGATTACAAGTCCAAATTCTTCGGGGTTTCCTTGTATATGGTTTAATGCTGCGATTGAATCAGTGAAGGCAACGACAGTATATCCATCATCTTCTAGGACATCCTTGAATAGATCAGCAATGTTAGCGTCATCATCGACGATGACTATAGATTTTGCTAACAATCTGCTATCACTATAGGATCGAAAATTATTTAAACATAACTTATTCCAGTATTTATATAAGGAAATATATTTTTTTAAACTAAGACGATTGAAAGTTTGCTCTAGCTAACCAGTCTAATTTTTTAGAACTTTGATTACTAGCAATATGTAATTTTTATTACCATTACATTCATTAGAAGTAAATTGTTTATATCAACAAATGATGAATTATCATTTATAGTATGTATAGATGATACAAGATCATTTAAGTGATTATGATGATGAAGTATCTATTTAGACTTTTCAAATGTTTACAGGCATAAACATATTAAGAAAATATATACACCATTGCATTTATGCTTTTAAAATTTGTTGATGTAAATCATGAATCCTTCATCCAATTGTAGGATGCATATAGCTGTTGATTATTTGTACAAATTCATGTATCTTTATTTGCTTATGAATGAGTTCTAGATTTAAGGTATTATTTATAATATCATTGTAATCAGTTACTAAGATCATCTTGATTGTAGGATTTACTTAATTGTAGGATCTATTTCGGCTTTCTTTTTTGCCAAATCACAACCTGTCATTTGAGGCATTTTGTAATCAATGAGAAGTACATCAATCTCATCTCTATGAATTCTTATATATTCAACAAAAGATAAAATATAGGATTGTAATTGACAAAAAATAAATTCGCGGTTTCAAAATAATAGAAAACCGTATAAACGATACAATATTCTTTAATTTGATAAAGAATAAAACTTTGAATTATAATAGATATAGTAGTAGATAAATCCGATAAGTTTAGACCACCATCAAAAAATAATACTAAAAAATCAAAGTTATCCTTTCTATTATTGTTCAAATCCTTACGGCCAAGCCTTATTGCAGGAGCAGCAGATAATGATCCTTCTGCCATATCAAATTATTCTCAGGCAGGAGCAAAATTTGGATTTGGTCTTTTGTGGTTATCAATGTTTCTATATCCATTTATTACAGTAATAGTTGGAATTTGTGCTAGAATTGGTATTATAACTAGAAGTGGGTTAACAACAGTAATATCTAAAAAATACTCAAAAAAATTACTTTTCTAATGGTTACTCTTATCATTGTTGGAAATATAATGAATATTAGCGCAGATCTGGGAGCAAGGTCTGCTCCTATCAAACTAATATTTCCACAAACCTCACTAATTGGATTATCAATATTTTTTTCAGTTATTTCAAATTTCTTAAAGTGTTATAATTATTTTTTCATAGTCTAAAATAAATGATTAATGTCATGAAAAGAACCTTTTAGGTTTAATAAAAACTAATTTACGTTCAGAAAATAAAATATTCCAATCTATCAACAACATAAATAAAGTCATTATAATGCCTATTATATCAATAATTAACAAAGATTGAATATCTGAATTTAGAATTTTTTTAAAATAATCTACAAAATATATAGATAAGTGTATCATAATCATATATGCAACAAAACGTCCTATCCAAAAACCCACTACTATTCCAATGGATTTCGCGTTCATCAATCCATATGAAATAAATAACATATTACTGGGTAATGGAGCTATTGCAAATAAAAAAGTGCCAAACAGATATCCATACCTGGTTTTCTCTAAATATTTTCTCAGCTTTTCTAAACTGCTTTTTCTGTGGTCATTTATTGCTTTTCTTCCTATAGTACTCAATTGTAATAGTATTAAACGACCAATAACTGCAGCAGTAGCTCCGACCATAGACAATAAAAATGGATTTAGCTGGTTATCTAATGAATATGCTGAAACAACTACTATCCATGTTGGTGGAGTTAATATTGGAATAATACTTAATACAAAAATAAAGAAAAATACAAACGGATATGTATATTCAGAAAATAAAGTAATGAAAAAATCATATAATAATATTTCCAAATATACGTCTAATCTTTCGATATAATACGAGTATTTTATTTTTATCTATTACTCAAATCATACAAACCATTAAATTGCGTTAAATTCATAGTTAGAAAAGCAAAGTACATAATTTTTGTCTTCGTTGTTCCTCCATTTGCACATCAAGTATATTACTGACAATTTCTGTCCTACTTCTATTTCCCTCATTATTAGGAATGTGATTTAATTATTTTAGTATTAATACCACAAGAAAAGATATAATCTAACTATAGTAAACATTTTTCATATTATTTAGAAATAAAAAAATATAAGAAATATTTATGTCTAGCACAATTGCAATATGAAATAATTATTATATTTAAGTTTGTCAACAATTCATACTATAGAATTTCTTTATTGTTAAAAATAATTCTAAATCTGTATCAAATAATATGGAGTAGAGCCTTCTATGTAATATAGTTTTACCAGATTTTATTTAGCTTTTTTGAAATATATTTAAAATTTGTTTAACTTAGATTTAACATATCTTTTTTAGTAATAAATGTATATTATATTTTAGAGGGTTAGCAAATTTGGAGGATATAACTAATATAACATATAATGAAAAGAATGGTAATAATAATAGTTCATTATGCTCAATTTGTAACAATGATTTTAAAACAATATCAGATCCTGAATCTGGTGAAATAATTTGTGAAATTTGTGGTATAGTCTTATCAGAAGAAAAGAAATTACCTTTACATACAAGAGTATATGAAGAGATAAATGCTAATAGTCATTTCAATACAACCACAAATACAAATTCACAGAATCATGATAATAATAGTAGTAACAATAATATTTTATTGAATATTGAATCTTCTACGATTATTGGAAGATCCAATGTAGACGCTATAGGAAAAAAAATTAGTAATGATATGCAGAGTAAAGTAGATAGATTAAGAGTATGGGAGCAAAGAACTAGGTACACCAATCCAAGGAATAGGAACTTAAAACTTGCATTTAATAAATTAAATAATATTAAAGATAAAATGGTACTATCTACTGCTATAGTGGAAAAATCTTTTTATTTATTTAAGAAAGCATCATCACTAGGAATAGTACGAGGAAGATCAAAGGAAGGCGTACTATCTGCCTCAATATACTTAGCATGTAAAGAACTTGAAACTCCAAAGACATTGAAAGAGATTTCGCTTATAACTAATGTAAAAATTAAAAGTATCTCAAAATACTCAAAGGTTCTTATTATTAAGCTTGGTTTAAAACCAATTCCCGTCATAGATCCAATAAAATGTATTATAAAAATTGCAAATAATCTCGATTTAGATGAGAAATCAAAACATAAAGCCATAAAAATAATGAAAGAAATTATGAAAGAGGAAATTCATGTGGGAAAGAATCCATTATCAATGGCTGCATCGACAATATATGCAGTATGTAAATCTGTAGAAGGAGAGGATATAACTCAATCAGAAATAGCAAATTCTGTAGGAATATCTGCTTTAGTTATAAGAGATAGATATAATGATATTATTGATAAAATTAATTTAGATCAAATAATATATACTTAAAAATAACTCTTAATATATATAATTGATAGACAATAAGGAGTCAATCTTATTTTTCAGATCTTTCAGTAATATTAGTTTGTATAGAACAATTTTATCAATATCGATAAGGCCTTTGTGCAAATCTTCAATATAATTTTTATTAGCAGTAGTAAAATAAATTAATACGCTATTATCAATTTCTTTAATTTTGTGATATAATGTCATTCCATTCATAGTAGGCATTTTTAAATCAAGAATAATCAAGTCGTGATTCTATACTTAATATGCAACATGATATATGAAAGGTTAAAAATAATTATTAATGAATTTTAAAAATTAAATTATTTATATACTCTTAAAATGTTTTATTACCTATTAAAGATAATATTGGAAGTACCTGATTAGGTATTTTCAAAGAAAAAGAAGGAAAAAGAGGGAGAAGAAGGAAATAGAGAAGAAAAAATAAGTAAATATAAGTAAAATAAAAAAATAAATTGTGAATACCTATACCTTTAATCTTTTATTAAATCTAGTATACTCTCATCTTCGCCTATCAAAATTCCTTTTCTTTCACATAATTGCATTACACAGATTGTAAATCCTACATGTGCACAACTATCATCTTGACAATAGGTACAGAAAGGAGCACCATCATTAATTTTTACTTTTATATAAGAATGTAAGGTATTATCGTTTAAAATACATTCTTTAGCTTTTTCATATCTTTTAAGCACAATATGATTTTTAGAAGATGTTTTGTTTACTGAATTTAACCATTCCATAAAAGCAAATTCGCCATCATCTAAATCAAGAATATGGATAGGGTCTTCTTTCTGAGATGTTGTTACTACCTTTTTTGAAGATTTGTTTTTATGTTTATCGAACATTTTAAAATCTTCTTTTACTGTTCCTATGGTTTTCAATAGAATCCATTATATAGTAAATCAACGTAATAATAAAAGAAAATATAAAGATTTGGAAAGTATCATATATAGAAATTTTTCATGCTTTCATATTTAAATTTCTTTTTTTTATATTTTTTTCTTGTTTGTTTGTTAAATGCTTTATAATTCAAAAGTATTATTAACATCACACCTGTTCTTATGGCAATCGCATTTGAAGCATCCACAAATAATATCCCACCAAAACTAAAAGTAAAATTTAAGTGCCCTCCCCTATGAAATATGTAAAATTTTGTATGAGACTGTATATAAAGGAAAAACATAAGAAATTAAAGAATGTCGAACATAAAAGGGCAAGTGGTATAGGTGATTTAATGAGAAATAATAACGACAATTAAATTTATTTTCCAAGATCATTATTTATAATATTATCTTTTGAGAATTCTTCTTTTTAAAAACCAGAATAGAGCAGGTATAATTATAACCAAGTTTTAAGAATATATCTGGTTGATTTCACAAATAGGTATTTAGTTGTCTTCGAAAGTAGTCTGTAATAATTCTCCCATTTCATTATGTAATTTAAGAAAGAACAATCCTTTTTCTGTAGTCCTGAATTTAAATGCTCCATCCAGATATTCTATTAGATTGTTTTCTATCAAAATAGAAAGGTATTCTTTTAATTGGTTATAGCTTAGAAAAGCAAAGTACATAATTTTTGTTTTGGTTTCTCCTCCGTTTGCAGCATTTAGTATCATTGCTACTATTTCTGTCCTACTTCTATTTCCCACATTATTAGGAATGTGATTTAATTATTTTAGTATTAATACCACAAGAAAAGGTAATCTAACTATAGTAAAACATTCTTCATATTCTTTACAAATTAAAATTAGAACAGTTCTATTACTACATTGTATTAGCTTTTATTATTAGAACTTATTTTTTAAATGTTTTTGGAATATTAAGATACGTAAATTCGTTAGAAAATAATACAGATAGCGGTTCAAAAATAAGAATCTAATGTAAATAGAAACTCCTACTTCTATTT
>JAATVK010000279.1 GCA_014523485.1 Nitrososphaerales archaeon TH5894 | reverse complement strand
TCCTGGACTTGGGAATATCCTTCTGATCCTACCAAAGTATTAACATTCTTTATATAAAATCGTTCTTGGGATTTATCATACCCAAGATCATCAATAGTTATGACTTTGAATCCATTATCATGTAAATATTCCATCTCTAAGTAAAATAGTTCTGGTGATGTACCAATTTCATCATCTTTTGATATTTCATGATATCCAACAATTGGAATAGCATTTATTTTTCCAGGTTCATTGAATTTGGTTTGGCTATTAATTACTCGTACAAATTCTAGGTATAGCGAATAAGAAACCTCAATTCCATGAGGGTCTTGATTCTTCTCATTGTTAATATCATCATGAGCTCTATCATGTGACCATTCTTTCATAGCAAATTTATTGGTAGGTTTTGGAGTTCCATCAGAAAAATATGGCCCGCAGTCAGTAGTTCCATAATAATTTTCCTTATCGTAACCAAAATTTTCCCATCCATCGCAATTAAGAAACATCAATTCAGAATGTCCTGTAAATCCTAAATTAAAATAGTTTCCAATAGTATCTACAATAAATGGATCTTCTCCACCTTTATTGTAAGGAGCTTGAAAAGCAGTAGGGGTAATGCCAATCTTTTGTAAACATTCTTTCCCTCCACTAATGACAGACTGAATTTCCTTTTCTGATTTGAGATCGCTAAGACTTGTATGTTCTAATCCATGAGATTGAATATCATATCCATCGTTATATAATTGTCTCACTTCATTCCAATTCATACCGTCTCCATTTTCTATATAATCACAAGCTATGAATATACTGGCTTTATAACCAAATTTATCCATAATCGGTTTTGCAGTAGAGAATATTGATTGATATCCTCTATCAAACATGAGTATTACAAATTTATCTTCTTTTTCTGTTTGTTCTTTGGTATATAGAGATGATAAATAGTCAATAACTAAAAGATCATTATCAGACGAGTTGTTGTTGATGTTGTTGTTGTAGTTTTGATTGTTATTTTCAAAGGGTGTGTCAAATAATAGTCCATAGGCTGAGACAATATTTAAAGATATTAAATTGCTATTAACTACTACTAAAGATACAACTACTAAAAACAGAACGGCAAAGCCAATAAGAATATTCACAAATAAGAACTAGTAATTATCTTTATATAAGATGCGAATAAATTGTTAATAAAATTTTAGAATCGTGATTGAGAATGAAAATTTTATATAATTAGCTAGCTGATCTTGACTAGAAATTTTTTTATGAATAAATTTATAGAAATTAAATAAATTAAATATTTAATAAAAATTAACCAGTGACTTTAGAGTTATCAAACCATACTATATTTCCGCAAACCCATTTCTTTTTTTTATCAATATTTAAATGCGGATTGACCGTTCACCGTATTCTTGCTGTTTTAATGACTGTCAAACATAACCTAAAAGAAGATAATATTTGGCGATACTAATACACTAACTCAAAATACTAGCGGACACTATTGCTCATATCTTTTAATTACGTTCTTTCTGAATGTTTCACTCAAATTTAAAAACGGATAATTTTTATTAAAGATCTATCTAGATTTTGTTCGCTTATATGGATAAGATTCTGTGGTTTTTTTTCGGTTGAGGAAAATTAAATATTGAATTTCCTTGGAATAGTAAGTACTATGGTTAAAAGGATCCTTTTGCATTGATTATTTTGAGAGCTTTATCATAGCAAGGAATTGAAATAACCAATATCCCTGAGAACAATTCTAAATTTAAAATTAAATTTGTTATAAGGAAAGCATTCCTGATGGATGGATAACTATATAAACTGATGGAATTACAACTAAAAATATTTTATGTAATTTATTGATCTATTACTATATTACCTTTAATATACTCTTTAAATCTAAAAAAAGAAAAATGAAAAAGACAAAAGAAACAACAATATCTTCTTTTGCATTTAGACTACCATTTTCTAGAATAAACCTCATTGCAATTTTTAATTCAATATCACTTTTAGTCTTAACACTAACTTTGATATCAATTGAAGATCATCAGAGCGATTATTTTTTAAGTCCTGTATATGCTGGTAAGACAGAATCTAATACCGAAGGGCCAACTATTGGCGATCCAAACCTTATTGTACAGCCAGTTTATCAAGGACTTAAATCACCTACTGCCATGGCATTTATCGGATCAAATGATATATTAGTTTTGGAGAAAGATGAAGGTATTGTACAGAGAATTGTAAACGGTAAAATTCATCCAGAACCATTACTTCAGGTTGTTGTAGATTCTAACGATGAAAGAGGGATGCTAGGAATAGCTATTGCTACAAGTGATGTGAGTACTATTGAGGCTGAACCCAGAGATTCTCCTACCAACGTTTTCTTGTTTTTTACTGAAGCTAAAATAGGTGATTTTCCTATGGGTAATCGTGTTTACAAATATGAATTAATAGATGATAATACTAAATTAGCAAATCCTCAATTGCTTTTAAATTTACCAGCTTTGCCAGATGATTCTCATGTTGGTGGAGTAATCGCTATTGGGCCTGATAATAATGTGTATCTTGCAGTTGGCGACCAAAGACCGACTGCATTTAATAGGATTGATTACCCTGATTCTCATACTAAAGCTCAAAATTATTTAAATGGAATAGAACCTGATGGAAGATCGGGTATATTAAGAATTACTCAAGATGGTGGGACAGTAGGTGGTGAAGGAATTCTTGGGGAGGCTCATCCACTTAATAAATATTATGCTTATGGAATAAAGAATAGTTTTGGACTTGATTTTGATCCTGTTACAGGTCATCTATGGGATACAGAAAATGGTCCCACATTTGGAGATGAAATAAATCTTGTTGAACCAGGATTTAATAGTGGATGGGCTAATATTCAAGGCTTTTGGACATTAGATGATGAGTGGAATAAAGGAGAAGAAGTAACCACTCCCCTAAAGGCTGAGGATTATAGCTTGATAGACTTTGGTGGAAAAGGACAATATAGTTCTCCTGAATTTACATGGGATGTTGCTCCTACGGCTTTAAAGTTTCTTAATTCAGACAAGTTAGGTAAACAATATGAAAATGATATGTTTGTTGGAGATATTAAGAATGGAAATCTTTACCACTTTGAACTAGATAAACAAAGAACAGGATTATTACTTGATGGACCACTTGCAGATAAAGTTGCCAGTAAAGAAGAAATTAATCAGGCGGTGTTTGGTCAAGGATTTGGTGGTATTACGGATATAGAAGTAGGACCTGATGGTTATTTGTATATACTTACATTTGGTGAAGAGGATGGGACAATATATAAAATAGGCCCCGCTACAAATGGTAAAAAAGAGGAGCTAGTTTCTTAATATACAAATAGATAGGTGAAGATGAATGATAAAATTAAAATCTGGGATTTTAACAGTATCTATTATTATTTTATCTATAATAATAATAATGACAATTCCATCAATCAGCATAGAAAAAAGTGGAATTGCTATCAAAAATCATTATGCATATTCTTCTTCTTCTTATCCTGCCACAACAGCGGCTGGTATTACTTTAGCAGATTTTAATTTTGCTGCAGCAGGGGATTGGGGATGTACTCCTGACACAACAGACACTCTGAAAAATATTATAGATCACGATCCTGAATTTGTTTTAGCACTAGGAGATCTTTCATATGAGGATAATGCCAAATGTTGGCTTGACATCATATCTCCTGTAGCAAACAAAACTATGATTGCATTTGGGAATCATGATACCGATTCACCTACAAAACTTAGAGATTATATGGATTTTTTTGGATTAAAGGGACAATATTATTCATTTAATTTTCAAAATGTGCACTTTACTGTAATGTCAACGGAACTTCCATATGAAGAGGGTTCCGCGCAGTATAATTTTGTAAATAATGACCTTTCAAAAGTATATTTAAATCCTGATATTGATTGGATTGTTGTAGATTATCATAGTTTAGCATATACATCTCCCGCTAATATTGGTAAGGGCAATAGCGCCGAAAAGGAATTGAGAGATACTTATCATCCTCTATTCGTTAAATATGGAGTAGATTTAGTATTGCAGGCACATAATCACAACTATCAAAGATCATATCCAATAATATATAACAATGATAATTCAACTAATCCTATAATAACAGATACCAACAAGAACAACTACTACGATCCAAAAGGTATGGTATTTGGTACCATCGGTACTGCTGGTGCTGAAATATATCCTTTAACAGGACAAGCACCTTATGTTGCTACCCAGTATGTAGGATTTGGTTTTTTGAATGTAGAAGTAATAAACGATGGAACAACTCTTAGTGGTAAGTTCATTGCTAACGATGGAACAATAAAAGACCAATTTACTCTTACAAAATAACATAATGTTATTGAAAACTACAAGTAACATTAATTAATGAGACCAAAGAACAGTAAGAGAAAAAGATTATCTTTCTATTTTGATTAATCTAAAAATTATATATCAAATATTAATTTATAACTAGATACTTAATATTATAATTTTGGAAAAAAATTAATTTAGATAATAGTGTAGATAATTGTTACTCCTCTAATTATTTTTTTTATTATCAAACTGCAAAAGAATTAGATTTTTCGTGTTTTTTATCAGACTCTTATTTCCTTGGATTCTAGAATATATAATTTTTGAAAATAAGATTGAGATTTGATCTGTTCTATCCATAGGACCAGTTATATTCTGTTTTGTTGTTGTTTTTGTGTAGTTATTTGGTCTATTATTTTTTTATATGCCTCAATAAAACTTCTTGCATAGGTATTGGCATATTTCTCTGATCCTTTATGAATACCACCCTTTGTTCTAATATGATGATAAAACTCATGTAATACTATAAAGGGGTTATAGAATACATCAGAGTTTATACAATAAATCTTATTTTCTCTTTGAACATACACTGCATAGACAGTTTTTCTTTTCCCTTTTATGGTTCCAACAGTTATTTCAGGTGGTATAACTTTATAAAATTGACTCAGATTTTTTAATGCTTCTTCTGTTTTTTTATTAAGGATCATATTGACTACTTTAGCCTTAGTTATATCATCAGGGTGTACTATAATAGACATATGTAATTTATTCCACTTTCAATATAATGACTATGAATTATTTTATTAATAAAACTATCTTCTAGGAATTGGTTAGTTCGTATCACAACATATAGCATAGAGACAACGATATACTGATAAATCCATCTTGTAAAAAAATTGGTAATAAAATCTACCAACATTATTTTCTAATGATGTAAGATAGAAATTCTAAATATAATTCAATAGATATCAATTAGTTTGTAAATAAACCTATACCAATATATAAAATGTAGGATCATTACAAATATGAGAGATAATTATGGTAAAATTATAAAATCAGAAAATCTCATTACTAAGAAAGCAAAAGGTATTGATAATATTGATCTTGGAGAAATTCAGAATATTACAACTGAGCATATAATAACGATTAAAACAGATACTGTTCCTACCAAAAACAAAGACAAATTCTTAATTCCCAGAAATTTAGTTGAACGCTGGGATGAAGATAATGTATGGTTTCAAGTAACAGAAGAGGAAATAGAATCATTTAAAGAAAATTTATAAATTTTTATAAAGTTTATATTTATTCTTTTAAAGTTTTAAAAAATTTTCTAAATTTAAATTACTTTTCTACAAAGAGTATCATTAAAAGTAGAGGGGATCAATAAAAAATTATCCTAATATTA
>JAATVK010000278.1 GCA_014523485.1 Nitrososphaerales archaeon TH5894 | reverse complement strand
CCGAAATTGCTTCTGTGGATTCAAATGATACTAATTCATCATTCATTGCTGTTACAGTCATCACTGGAAAATTAATTTTATTTAAATTAACTAAATCATTTTCAAAAAGAGCTAAGTTACTTTTAACTAAGTTATTTTCTTTGTATAGCGATTTAATAAATTTTTTATGAAGGGGTCCAGGAATATCAGGAGTATTATTCAACCATCTTTCAACAGCAAAAAATAGATCGATAAACTTAGGATCATCTATTTTTTGAAATAATTTAAAATATCAATATCTTTTTGAGATTCACTTAACAATCCACTTAGATATCCACTAAGATATATTGAATAGTATTTATTATACAAGTTAAAGTATGAAATTTGAAGAGCAAAGATATCTTTCAAGAATTAACATAATTTGTTATGATATCATTATACATTAATGATGGATTATTACGTAATTTTATAAATTAGGACTAGGGTTATTTATATAGCAATATTTATTCTATATAGAAAGTAATATTTTGTAATCGTTATAAATAATTGAACCTATCCCAAAAAATTGTATTTTAGCATTCATATATTACTATTGATATCTAACATATTTACCACTTAGCTCAACAATCATAACTTCTCCAGTTTTTCATGTTGCTCTATATAGAACAGTTAGCGAAAACTTTTCAGACATCAAATCTTAGATTACTTGAATAACTATGGCATTAATTATAGCTATTACGGGTTCTCTAAGTGTAAAAGATAATGGACTTTATTTGATTGAGATCTTTAGGTATATACTTACTTTAAGTAATTATGGTTTTGGAGGTTGTAATAGATGAAAAATTTTTCATCTACAGGGATTAGATTTTCCGGTGACTCGATAAAATGTTGTATAGGTTTTATTGATTTGGTAGATTCAACTAAACATACTATTACAATGGATAATTTAGAATCTATTAGAAAATATTATTCTACATTTATAAATTCAGTATCAGAAAATGTTAAAAATTATAGCGGAAAAGTTATTAAAAATATCGGTGATTGTTTATTATTTTACTTCCCTAAAACTTCCAATAATAAAAATATCGATGTCTTTAAAGAAGCTATTGACTGTGGTTTTAATATTCTCGATGAGCGGTATAATATTAATGAAGAATTGACGAGGCAACATCTACCCCCATTCAACTATAAAATTAGTATAGATTATGGTTTAGTAGATTTAGCTTTAATGGGAGAATATAGTCAAATAGATTTATTTGGATCAACTATAAATCTTTGTTCAAAAATAAATTCATCCTCCTTGTCTATTCCGAATGAAATCATTATAGGAGATAATATTTATCGAGTTTTGAAATCGTTTCCCTCTATTACCAAAAAATTTAATTTTTATAATAATAGAGAATATAAACTAACCCCAATTGTTAGATATCCTACATATAATATTAAAAGAGAAGATATTTTTACCCTTACTGAGAAACAATTAGGTTCATCTAGTAAGGACCTTAAAGAAACTGAGAATGCAAATAGTTTCTTTTTTCATAAAGAAAATAATAACAAAAGAGTAATTGTAGTAGATGATGAGCAGGAAATACTTTTTACTTATAGACTTTTTCTAAGTGATTATGATTATAATATAACTTCGTTTACAGATCCGTATGTTGCATTGAATTATATTAGAGATAATCCAGATTTTATCGATTTATTAGTAATACTCGATGTTAGGATGAAAAATTTGAATGGTTTTCAATTATATCAACAAATAAAAGCTATAGATCCAAAGATTAAGATATTATTTGTAACCGCGTTAGATATAATAGATGAAATATTAAGTATAATCCCTGGATTATCGAAAGAACAAATTATGAGAAAACCAGTTGATAAAAAGGTATTTACCAATACTGTAAAAAAATTATTGAATTAATAAAATCTATTTCCATTCTATGAAAATATTCTTTAGCTTTTTGCCTGTATCCTATAGCATCATATGCTAAACCTAGTTTATACCAAATATAAGGAAATTTGGGATGTATCTCCATAATATTATCATAATAGTCTATTTCTTTTTGAATTTTCAACATATGGAATATTATTCCACCATTCAAAAATAGTTTTTTCTATTCCATCGTTTTGCATAACAATATATGCAATGAATCTTGTAACCTTAAAACTTGGTTATCATGAAACTTGTATAATTATATTGATTATTTTTGGTATTGAGATAATATGATACTATTTTTTCAAGATTTTAGTGAATATGATTTCGGAGGAATGTACAAGCTTAGGAGATAAGTAAAGGACTGGAGTTATTTTATTTTATTAGCATTCCATAACAATATGAATTTGTATGTTGGAAATATATTAACATACTCAAAAATTATGTACTAACAACTTGAAATAAAATAAATAATTCTTTTACGGCGTAAAGAGTATAAAATTAACCATAGAAAGTGCAAGCAAACACTTCCTATGGATGTTCTTTTGTCTACAGAATTGGCTATTATCCTTTTGAGTTATTACTTTATTTACTTTTTCAATAGAAATTATATTTTCCTATAGTGATCTACAATATACTATAGAATATTACTAGAGGTATTACTAGCAGCAAATAATAAATTAACCAAATTTATCTAGAGGGAGATAAAACATATTTAGGAAGTTAAATAAAAGTAATGTTTTATCTTAAACTAATATAGTATTATATTGAATTTATGTATTGTTATAGAGTACAAATTAGATCATTATATTTATCTTGAATAAATTGTTATCTATATTGATCACAATATTTATCTGGTGATACCTATATAGTTTATTTAGGAGAAAATACCCATGTTTAATAATTTTTAGACAGTTAATTTTTCAAAAGTTAATTTTTATGTTATAAAGTTTAGATTTGCAAAATATCCTTATTCAACGTTTTAATAGGATTCTACATAATGTCGAAGTTTAGACTAAGAAAATGAATTACCAGATCTGAAATCTAAAAATCACATATCAATTTTCAGGTCTTCTTAAGAGATTAATTCATTTTCTTTTAAGACATGATACTAGTATCTACAAATTTAATTGCATTTTATGAGTTGAAAGCGAGTATCTCTAATGCCAGTATTTTAATATTATTGTTTATACATTCAGATACTTGGATATATCAAAATTTGGCTTGGGAAAAGTTAATTTCATACTTTCAAGAGTATTGACTATAATCTGTGTTATTACAAAATTTCTAAACCATTTCGTATTGGCAGGAATTATATACCATGGAGCCCAATCTGTATTGCATTTCCATAGAGCTTCTTCATATGCTTTCATGTATTCCTCATAATATATCGGTTCAGTTAAATCGCTTTCTGTGATTTTCCATTGTTTTAAAGGATTTTTTATTCTCTCCTCCAATCTTTTCCGTTGTTCGTCTTTACTTATGTGCAAAAAGAATTTTATGATCTTGATATTATTTTCATATAAATAATGTTCAAATTCGTTAATCTGTTTATATCTTTTAGACCAAATGGATTTTGATATCAATTTACGTACTCTTACTTCTATAATATCCTCATAGTGGGAACGATTAAATACTGTTATTTCACCTTTTCCAGGTACTAATTTATGTACACGCCACAAATAATCATGGGAAAGCTCATCTTCATTTGGAGCTTTGAATGATATGGCTTTACAACTTTGTGGATTGAAAGCATTCATTACATTTCGTATAGTACCATCTTTGCCAGCTGCAGATATCCCTTGTAGAATGATTAGCAATGATTGACTTTTATTTGCAAAAAGCTTGTATTGCAGATTATCCATCTGATTCATTAGAGTTTGGTTTAGCATTCTCTCGGCTTCTTCCTTATTCATTCTTCCTGAATAAGTGGGATCCCAATCACTTAGACGAATCTTGGTATTGGTATTTGGTTTAACTATAAGGCTGTTTATGAGGTTTGTCTTCATTACAATAACAAACAATATTAATGAATTAAAGAATGTTTTTTCTGATATAGAAGGTCAAAATGGTAAAAATATTTCAATTATAGTCTTATGGGTTTACTGCAACAGGAAATAACAATAAAAGATTTAGTTAGTCAGTTGATGACAAAACAAATGAGGTTTGCAAAAATGAAATAGTTTAATTATTAGTCTCAGGACCAGGACTTCTCTATCATAGTCTTTTCAATGAATATGGTGTAGATTTAGTATTACAAGGACACGTCCATAATTATCAGAGGACCTATCCTTTAATCTATAATAGTGAAAATCCTTCAAATCCTACAATAACACAAAGTGCAATACTAAGTAATGGAGATAATGAAGAAAATATTTATGTTAACCCTGAAGGCACTATTTTTGGCATAGTTGGTACTGGTGGACGGGAATTACATGGATTAGATGAACAAGCTTATTTCACTGCAAACCAATTAGAAGAACATGGATTTTTGGAATTAAAAACAACTAACAATAGAAAAAGTCTTGTTGGACAAATTTATTCTAATGATGGTAACATAATTAAAGACAAATTTATTATCGAAAAGTCATCTGTTGATAAAACTTTTGATGACAATACCATAAAAAATAATCCATCTAACTTAAGAAATTGCATATAAAAATAAATAGGAATCAATTAACTTTTTTATCAACTTGATAACTTGTTATGATTATTTTTACTTCATCATATATAGAAAACCATTTGCTTTTCTATGAAAGTAAACTTTTAATTCTTGCAAAGAATGAATCTTTGGAGATATGTAAACGTCTTTTAGAAAATCTTAAAAATTCTTCATATTTTAATCTTCTCTGTTCTATTTCATTATTAACTATTTCCTGAATTTCTTTACTAGGTTCTAATTTTTTTAAATAATCAATGCTGACATCATAATCACGAATACTCCCAAGAATATCTTGGATATTCTGAAGAGTTTTTATCAATTTAATAACGGTATTATTTTTTTTATTATTATCTTTTACCAATAATTCTAAAAGGTACTTTAGTTTCTTACAGTCTTTTCTTAATTCATGTAATTCTTTTATCTTTAAAATATTTGTGATGACAATAAGAAAATTTGTCTCTATTTTTGAAACTAGTCTAAAAAGAAGTTTATTATATCTCTTTTGTACTTCTTTTTCTGTTATATCCATTTTATCAAGAATTTTATTCGAATTCATATTTTTAAGAGATAAAGCAATGGTTTTTGCACCATCTAAATGAGATTGTCTATCCTTTTTCAATAAATCAATTACAATGTTTCTTTGATCAGTTTGTGGATAACCATTTAATTTTTCATATATGATATCCATATCTCTAATCTCACTATTTACTTTAAAGAATTTGTTAGCTAGTTGATTATAGTCTGACAATAAACATCCTTTTTTTCTATATCTTTTAGGTAATATTAAAAAAGCAGCATTAAATCTCCTGAGCGAAGTTCTTATATCGTGAATATTTTTTTCATTAGAGTTTTTAATATAACTGTTAGTTTTACTATCGAACCTTCTTAGGTTTTCGTGTAGTTTTATTAAAAAAGCTAATAGTGTCAACAAGATAATGTCTATTAAGTTATTATGGTTATAAAGTAATATGTAAAAAAATTCTATTGACATTTTAGTAAGTAATATTACATTCTACATTGGTTACCTATTAGAGATATCGTGGAAGATTTATTTTATTGTAAAATGAAAAAATAATCTATATGATAATGGTAACTTCAACAGTTCTCTATAATTTTAAATATTACTATCTGCAAACAATTTTGTAAATAGAGTTCAATATAGATAACTATATTTTCTATTATAAAGATAAATAAATTAATAAATCGGAGTAATCCTAAGCAAATACCATATACCACTTCCATAGAAAGCAATTTTAAATTCCCTCCTTCGCTTTCTATGGAAAATGATTTGTTTGTATTAAGCCAGATTGAAAATTATTAGTAATTTTATTAATTCATGGTTAATTAATATTTTTAAAATGGGTTAATATTTCTACATAGTTAATCATAATATTCATAGAAAATACTAATTAAATGAAATGAACTATATATTTATTTTATCTCTGCCTTGCTTCATCCTCAAAAGTGAAATTTTTTACTCTTCCTTTACTTTCGTCGGACTAAATTTTAATTTTAGCTGTACACAATTTCAATTTTGATTTATTAAAATAAAATAATTATCTTGGTTTATATCATATCCTATATTTTAAATTGTAGTAAAATAAACAATATTTATTAGATTCTCCATAAACATTAACAAAATAAACAATATTTATTAGATTCTCCATAAACATTAACTACATATAGTCTAAATCTCAAAAAAATCAATATAGACATACAACTTTTATGATAACCAAGTTTTAAGATTACAAGATTCATTGAATATATTGTTATGCAAAACGATGGAATAGAAAAAACTATTTTTGATTGGTGGAATAATATTTCATATGTTGAAATTCAAAAAGAAATAGAATCTTATGATAAAATTATGGAAATTCATCCGAAATATCCTTATATTTGGTATAAACTAGGTTTAGCATACGATGCTATAGGATACAGACAAAAAGCTAAAGAATATTTTCATAGAATGGAAATCACAAAAAGGGGAAAGAGAGAGTAGAGAAATTGATACAATTGAGGAATACATACCCATATCAAGAATATAAACAAAAGGCTAAAGAATATTTGAT
>JAATVK010000049.1 GCA_014523485.1 Nitrososphaerales archaeon TH5894 | reverse complement strand
GAAGAGGATGACGAAAGCAGTAGAAATGCTAGCGATGAAGAAGAGGATGACGAAAGCAGTAGAAATAATAATGAACCAATTATAAGAGAATTATATTATAAGAAATCAAATCTCGTATCAACTAATGAATTAATTGGCAATAAAACAATAGGAAATTCAATTGACAATGAAAATGATAAATTAATTTCGCAAGTTTCTGAATTAAATTCTTCAGTTATGCCAAATCTACAAATGCAGGCTGATGATCCCAATTCAAAATCCAAAGATAGAAAACCAATAGCTAATGCTGGACTAGACCAAGTAATCACGAGTGATCAGAACATTGTGTTGGATGCCTCAGCTAGTTTTGATGCTGAAGGTAAAATAAGTAGTTATTTATGGAAACAAACAGAAAATTCAGAAAGTAAAACAAATACAAGTAATTCAATGATCTATTCATTTCCAATCCCAGAAGGTCTAGAAGAAAACTCATTAGGATTTAAGTTAATTGTGATGGATGAAAAAGGTCAGATTGATACAGACACAGTAAATTTTTTAATAAATGATGAAAACGACGAAGAAAATGAAAATTAAATCAACAAATTATGAACACACCATTAGCAAAACTTAAATTTTGTTATTATAGTAATATTCTAGATAAAAAATTCCAATACTATATTCTAAATATACTGGTTTCTATGCAAAGTTATTACTAGAAAATGGCAAATCCTTTTCAGGAATTGGGTTTGGTTATCCTAGTCAAACCGCAGGAGAAATCGTATTTAACACAGGGATGGTCGGATATACAGAAAGCCTAACAGATCCCTCCTATAGCGGTCAAATATTGAGTATGACATATCCATTAATTGGAAATTATGGTGTACCAGACAAGAATATCTTAGATGAATTTGGAATACCGAAATATTTTGAATCTGAAAAAATACAACCTAAAGGACTCGTTATTCATTCTTTATCGAATGTGGCTAGTCATTGGAACTGTGTTAAGACATTAGATGAATGGTTGTATGAAGAAAAAATACCTGGGATATATGGTGTTGACACAAGAGAGCTAACAAAAATAATTCGTCAAAAAGGAGTTATGATGGGAGTTTTGACAGTATCTGATGAACCAATAAATAAAATTGATTATAGGAAAATAATAAATGTTGAAAATTATAATACCAAAAATTTTATGTCATTAGTCAGTTCTAATAATGTAAAAATATATGGTGAGAATGATAAGGATGTTTTAGTTTTATTGGATACGGGAACTAAATTCAGTATCATTAGACACTTATTAAAGATTGGCTTTCGAGTTGTTCAGGTTCCATGGGATTCCACTTATGAAAAAATCTTATCTTATAATCCTGTAGGAGTTATAATAAGTAATGGACCAGGGGATCCAAAAATATGTAAACCTACAATAGACACAGCTAAAAAGCTTATAGATACATCTGTACCCACTCTGGGAATATGTTTAGGAAATCAAATACTTGCATTGTCTGCTGGTGCAGATACCTATAAACTAAAATACGGACATAGAGGACAAAATAAATCATGTATTAATAAAGAAAATAGTTTATCTTATATAACAAGTCAGAATCATGGATATGGGATAGATCCTGGAACTCTTACTTCTACAGATTTTCGACCGTGGTTTTATAATCCAGACGATAATACCATAGAAGGTATAATTCATAATAACAAACCAATTCTTGCTGTCCAATTTCATCCTGAAGCATCTCCAGGACCTAATGATTGTAATTATGTATTTGATAAATTTAAAGAAATCGTTAATTTAAATAAGAGAGAAAAATTATCTAATAAAGAAACTTAAATATCAAAGGTAAGGGGTGAAAAAAATTCCAAGAAGAGAAACTATAAAAAAAGTTGTGGTATTGGGTAGTGGTGCAATCAAAATCGGAGAAGCAGGCGAAAGTTAGGATTCTAGCCGCTAATTTGACTACTCTGGTTCTCAATGTCTAAAAGCTCTAAAAGAAGATGAGGTAAAGACTGTTCTAATTAATCCTAATATTGCTACTATTCAAACAGATACTAGATTTTCTGATGTCGTATATCTATTGCCTATTACTAAAGAATATGTATCCAGAATATTGGAAATAGAAAGACCTGATTCTATAATGTTATCATTTGGTGGACAAACTGCACTTAATTGTGGAATGGCTTTATTCAAAGAAGGGATACTAAATAAATATGGGACTCAAGTTCTGGGTACACCTATCGAAGGTATAGAGAGAACAGAAAATAGACAGCTTTTTAAAGAAGCAATGCAGAAATGTAATGTTCCTGTATTATCTAGCGCACCAGCCTATTCTGTAGAAGAAGCAATAAGAGTTGCCAAAAATATTGGTTATCCAGTTATTGTAAGAGTTGCATATACATTGGGAGGAAAAGGAGGAGGAGTAGCACACAATGAATACGAGCTTCAAGAAATTGTACATCGTGGTATTGCTCTAAGTATGAGTGAACAAGTACTTATTGAAAAATATGTTGGTCATTGGAAACAAATAGAATATGAGGTTATGCGAGATCACAAAGGAAATAATATAATAGTTTGTAATATGGAAAATGTACTTGGTATGAAAGTGCATACTGGTGATAATATAGTAGTAGCTCCGTCACAGACACTTAATAATTATGAATATCATATGCTCCGTTCAGCGGCTATGTGGGCGACAAATGAATGTGGTATAATAGGTGAATGTAATATTCAATTTGGTCTGGAACCTTCTTCTGAAAAATATTGCGCAATAGAAATCAATGCTAGACTATCAAGATCATCTGCTTTAGCCAGTAAAGCAACTGGTTATCCTTTAGCTTACATGGCTGCCAAATTGGGACTTGGTTATACCTTAGATGAATTAATAAACAAAGTGACAAAAAAAACTACAGCTTTGTTTGAACCATCTTTAGATTATATTGTAGTGAAAATGCCACGATGGGACTTTAATAAATTTGAAAAAGTGAATACTAGACTTGGAACTACTATGAAATCTGTCGGTGAAGTAATGGCTATAGGACGAACATTTGAGGAGGCAATACAAAAAGCAGTTAGAATGTGCGATATTGGGAAAATTGGAATTGTAGGCAATAATAGATCAGAAGAAAAAGTGATACTAGAATTAGAAAATATAGAATATTCTCTTTTAAATCCTAATGACAACATTTTGACGGATGTAGTTAAAGCAATTGATTTTGGAATGACAATTGAAAGAATAAATGAATTATCTAGTATCGATCCATGGTTTTTAAACAAAATAAAAAATATCATAGAAATGGAACAAAAATTAAAAAATTCGTCAAATAATTTTCATAAAAAGATGATAAGAGAAGCAAAAAGCTTGGGATTTTCCGATAAACAATTAGCTTATTATTTCAATCTAGATGAATATCAGGTGAGACATATTAGGAAGACATTTGGAATTGAACCAGTAATAAAACAAATTGATACCCTTGCTGCTGAATGGCCAGCACAGACAAATTATCTATATCTTACATATGGTGGACAGTACGACGATGTCAAAATTAAGAACAAAGGTAAAAATGCAATAGTATTGGGTGCAGGTCCATATCGAATTGGAAGTAGTGTTGAATTTGATTGGGGAACAGTAAATATGGTTATGGGTTTAAAAAATAATGACATCAACTCTGTCTCAGTAATAAATTGTAATCCAGAAACCGTTTCGACAGATTTTGATATTTCAGATCGTTTATACTTTGAAGAGATTACATTAGAAAGGGTTCTGGATATCTATGAAAAAGAGAAATCAGATGGTATAATCACATGTGTAGGTGGTCAAACTGCTAACAATTTGACACAGAATTTGGCAAAGAATGGTGCAAAGATAATAGGAACCTCTAGTTATGATGTTGATAGAGCAGAAGATCGAGAAAAGTTTTCCAAACTTTTAGATTCTTTAAATATTGCTCAACCTCCCTGGAAAAAATTTTCGAATCTTAATGAGGCAAAGATGTTTTCTGAATCAGTACAGTATCCAGTATTGGTAAGACCTTCTTATGTTCTGAGTGGGGCGGCTATGAAAGTTGTGTGGGATGATAAGCAGTTAGAAAAATTTATAGAGAATGCAACTGTGGTAAGTCCAGATCATCCAATAGTAATCAGTAAATTTTTCCAAGATGCATCTGAAGTGGAAGTAGATGGTGTAGGGTCCAAAGATAAGGTAATTATTGGCGCTATAATAGAACATATAGATAATGCTGGTATTCATTCAGGAGATGCAATGATGTCTTTACCTCCATGGGGATTAACAAGAAATATAATGGATACTATAACAGATTATTCTAATAAGATCGTAAGAGCATTGAATGTATCAGGACCTTTTAATATTCAATTCATAGTTAAAAATGAGGAAGTGTTGGTGATAGAAGCCAATATAAGAGCATCGAGATCTATGCCTTTTGTTTCAAAATTTGTACGCATAAATCTTATCGACTTATCCGCAAGAGCAATGTTGAATAAACCTTTACCTAATATCCATGAAGAACTATGGCTGAAAACAACTGGATTCGCTATAAAAGTTCCTCAATTTTCATTCATGCAATTAGAAGGTGCGGATATAGTTCTTGGTGTTGAAATGCATTCTACGGGGGAAGTAGCTTGTTTTGGAACTAGTTTTTACGACGCACTAAGTAAATCTTACATAGCTGCAGGTTATTCTTTACCAAAAAAAGGAACTTCATTAATTACAATAGGAGGACAGATAAATAAGGAAAAATTACTACCAGTTATATCTCTCATGACATCAATGGATTATAAAATCATGGCTACCGAACACACTGCTGATTTCTTAGAAATGAATGGAATTAAAGATATTCAAAGAGTTTATAAAATAAACGAACCCGAAAGAAAGCCAAATATTATTGATCTTTTGTATCAACATAAAATAGATTTTATTATCAATATTCCGTCTACTTCCACGATGGAAAAATACCTGAATATGTTAAATGATGAATACTATATAAGAAGAAAAGCTGTAGAAATGGGTATTCCTGTAATGACCACATTGGAGGCCTCTTCGGCATTTATAAAAACTCTCCAATGGCTACAGACAAATTCCCCTACTATTGAACCGCTTAAAAAATATTTAAAAATAAATGATTCAATAACCAACTTAGAATAAATTTTTTATTTCTTGAGTTTCTCCTATAAGGGATCCCTCTAACGTGAACAAGGATCCTGAAAGGATCGCATCATTTTTGATTATTTGTCTAATTAGTGGTGATATAGATCTAGACTCTTTATGATACCCTAAAGAATAAAAATATTTATTAAAAGTAGGAATAATTATTATTTCAATTATACCTTTCGTTTTTAATCCAAAAATAGATTCTTTTTTTACCTTTAGATATATCCATAATCTTTTACCATGAAGAACGCTATTGGAATTAATAAAAATAGGATGAATATGACCCATAATAATTTTGTTTATATTAAATTGAGTTTTTTGAGGGATTGTGTGTCCATGAATTAATAATATATCATCAATAATTAATCCACTAGGATTACATACTATTACCGAATCTGGTACCAATAAATTTATATTCGCATCATGGTTTCCTGGAATTAAAAATATATCCATATCTAAAGATAATTCTTTAAGAAAAATAGGTATTGTTTCCCATTCATTTTTTGTAATATGGGTGATGGAGCTTTTTAAATCTCCCAAAATAATAATGGCATTAAAGGAATGTAATGCTTTTAATGCATCAATTTCTTTTAGTAAATCTCTTGAGACACTCTGTGAATCAATTGTTATACCCTTTTTTATTAGATCTGTTTCGGATCCTAGGTGAAGATCAGAAATTACTAAGAATTTTTTTTTTTCACCTCCATTATCAACATATTCTAATGATAGAGCTGCATGAAAATTGATAGGGGTAGCTTTAGTCACATCACTATCACTTTTGTAGTCTATTTATTATTTTTCACTTTCTAATCCTTGTATTAACTTTTGATTTTTTACAAAAATAACCCGATTTTACTCCAAATCTTATATTTTCCTACCTTGATAGATTTTATAAATAAGTTAATTTCGTATAAATTAAGTTGATAATTAGTGGGCTTGAAGTTTCATCAAAGATAAAAGCGGAATTAATTATAGAAATTCAGCAGTTAAAGAAAAAAGGAATTTATCCATGCTTGTCAACCATTTTGGTAGGAGATGATCCTGCTTCAGCTATTTATGTAAGAAATAAACATAGAGCATGTTCTGAAGTTGGTATTGAAACAAAAGATAATACAATTAGTCCATCAATCGAAGAAAAAAAGTTGATTGAATTAATAAAGAGATTGAATGAAGATCAATCAGTTCACGGGATCTTATTGCAACTACCTCTTCCTGAACATATAAATCAATTTAATGTTATTAATGCAATTAGACCTCTGAAAGACATAGATGGATTAACATATTATAATGCAGGTTTATTACTAAACAAACAACCATCATTTATTCCGTGTACTCCATTAGGAGTTATGGAATTACTCAAATACTACAAAGTTGAATTAAAGGGAAAAGATGCCATTATAGTAAATAGAAGTATTCTTGTAGGGAAGCCTCTATCATTACTTTTACTCGATAAAGATGCAACCGTTATGATATGTCATTCGAAGACGAAGAATCTTAAGGACAAAATTATAACTTCAGACATAGTCATCACTGCAGTAGGGAATAGAAAATTATTCAAACTCACAGATGATTTAGTGAAAGATAATGCAGTAGTAATTGATATAGGAATATCTCGTGAAAATGGGAAAGTAATGGGGGACGTAGATTATGAAAACGTTTCAAAAAAAGCTTCATTGATAACTCCTGTACCTGGTGGTGTAGGACCTATGACGATAGCTATGCTTTTAAAAAATACTGTCTATGCAGCCAGGAGAATATTAATCCAATAAGAATATACCAAAAAATATGTTATCAAAAGATCAGATACGTCAAGAAATTTTAAGGATACGGAATTCTCTTACGCAAAACGAAATTGTAACTTGTAGTAATATTATCAGTAAAAGGGTAATTTCTACAAAAGAATTTAAAAAATCTCTATCAATAGGAATATACTTCCCAATTGGATCGGAAGTAAATACCTTTGAAATAATTAAACATTCATTATCCACAAAAAAAACTATTGGTTTACCAAGAATAATTGACGCAAATAGGATTGTATTCTTTAAAATTATTGAGAATTCGTTTGAAGTTATTAAAATGACAAAAGGAAAATACGGAATATTAGAGAATTCAACATCTGATTCTATAATTGAAGAAATGGATTTACTAATTGTACCTGGTATTGCATTTGATTTGCAAGGAAATCGAATAGGTTATGGAAAAGGATACTATGATAGATTTCTTTCTAAAGGAAAAGCTTCCTACATTATAGGACTAGCATTTGAAAAACAGATAATAAATAAAATACCAAAAACAGAAAACGATCTTCCTGTAAATGCATTATTTACTGAAAAAAGAATTATTTATTTCTAAATAGCTTTCAAGCCTATATCTTTGCGATAATATTGATTTGCTTTTCCCCAGTATATTTTTTTTACTGCGTCGTAGGCGTTTGATCTGGCCTTATAAAAATCTCTTCCAATTGCTGTAACTCCTAAGACTCTTCCTCCTGAGGTAAGGATTTTCTTATTATCATTATCTCGTATTGTACCAGCATGAAAAATCTTAATATTGTGCCCAAAAGAAGAATTCAATCCATGAATAACGTTTCCTGTTTTATAGTTTAATGGATATCCTTTTTCTGCCATGACTATACAAATTGCTGGATTTTCAGACCATCTAATAGGAGGTAAAGTATCCAAAGTTCCAGATATTGACCCTTTAATATAATCGAATAAATCCGAATTCATTCTCATCATTATAGATTGACATTCTGGGTCACCCATTCTTACATTATATTCTAAAACATGTATTTTTTGAGTATCTTTCTCAATCATCAAACCAGCATATAGAAATCCTCTAAATGGATTACTATTTTTTTTCATAGCCGTTATAGTTTTTTTCATAATTTTATTTAATATATCATTAAAAAGATCAGTAGATACGATTCTGGATGGAGAAAAACTTCCCATACCACCAGTATTTGGGCCCTTATCACTATCATAAATTCGTTTATAATCTTGGGCTGTAACCATAGGTATAATAGTATTACCGTCAGATAGTCCGATAAATGAAACCTCTTCACCAAAAAGACGCTCCTCTATTACTATAACATTTCCAGAATTTCCAAAACTCTTTCTTATCATTATAGAATCAATTGCATTCAGGGCATCTTCTTTATTATCGCACACAACGACTCCTTTTCCTGCAGCAAGACCATCAGCTTTTATAACTAAAGACTTATGTGTATTGTACACATAATCTTTGGCTTTTTCAGGATCTGAAAAACTATTATAGTCAGCTGTCGGAATATTATTTTCTTTCATAAATTGTTTTGCAAAAGATTTACTGGATTCTAATTGAGCAGCTTCTCTAGTTGGTCCGAACACAGTTATACTATCTGATAATTCGTTAACTATTCCCTTTGTTAATGGTTCTTCTGGACCAACCACCACAATACAATTATTTTTTTTTGCAAATGATTTTATATCATAAAAATCAGTTATAGAAAAAGAAAGGTTATTTATTGTTCCTCCATTTCCAGGACAATAATATATCATACTTACAGATTGGCTTTCCGATAATTTCCATCCTAATGCATGTTCTCTTCCTCCAGACCCTACAATAAGTATATTTTGTTTCAAGTAACAGTTAATATTAAATATGCTATATTTCTATGTAATTTTTAAATTTAACACCAATAAGGACTATGTTAACTTATGGTAAATTTTGCTCCTTTTTAGCCGGATAATAAAATAATTATTCTTATTAGATATCATATCATTATACATGAAAACAAAGAATTGTAACCAGTAATTTACATGAAATAGATTACATGCATTTTCTTCTTTTTGAATACAGGTATGGTAGTCGTCAAAACTCTCCATTCAACATTCAAATACTGATTGGCTCTTTCATTCAAACTTTTTTCTAATGGTAAATGTAGATCATGTTTCAAATCTAGGACATTTCATTTTTCTTGAAACCACCTTCCACCATCAGTTTAAACTGTATTTCCCATATTTCTCATTTAACGATATGAATCATTCAGTAACAAACATGTATCTCTGTTCTGAGATATGATTTCCAAGCACAAAACTGTATACCGGTTCTATACGAATCCACAACCAGAAATATTCATTACTTATCTGAATAACAAATTCATCTATTAGAAAAGTAAATACTTTTTGTTTGTAGACTTGATATGAATCATAAATCTGAATCTACTTCATACCGAAACAATACTTCTTTTCTTGTCTCTTAAGATATTCAAAGCCTTGGACGTATTACATAAACTGAGACCAAGCAAATACAAATACAACGAGTACAATACATTACAATATTTTATATTTCTCATCAAAAAATCTTATACACAGAGATTAGAAATAGGACATTTATTTAACAGCTAAATCTTTTTTCTTAAATTGACATAGCCATAATAAGTTAATGTTTTTTTGGATATAACGACACATTTTATTATTTTATTTTAAATTCTAAGAATATCTTTTATAAGAGTAATAAGAAAACCAGAATATTCTTCATCCGAGAATTTTATTTTATCATAATTATTTTTTTTTAGAAATTCGTTGAAGATCTTTAAATGTTGACATTTCTCTTTTCCAGATAGTGTTTTATAGTAATAATGCTTGCATGAGCAATAATCTAATTCAGGATCTAACCAATATTCATTATTTTTTCCAATAATAGTCCATAATTTTCTTTCACTCGGAACAAAATAATGAAGCTTAAGTATATGGTTACTTTCTAAATCATTTGGAACAAGAGAATTAGACATTTTAATATGTTAATTATTTAGATAAATTAAATAATACTATAAAAGATGTACTTTGCGTCCTTCTAACCTTAATTTCCCATCAGAAAAAAGTTTTATTGCTAGAGGATATAACTTATGTTCTATTTTTAATATACGTTTAGAGATATCTTCTTCTGTATCGGTATCATAAATAGGAACACTCTCTTGTATGATAATAGGCCCAGTATCAATATTATCATCTATAAAGTGAACGGTGCATCCGGAAATTTTTACTCCATAATCAAATGCCTGCTTTTGCGCATTGAGACCCTTAAATGATGGCAACAATGATGGATGTACATTAAGTATTCTAAGTTTGTATTTTTTTACGAATTGGGCACTCAAGATTCGCATATAGCCAGCAAGACAGATAATACCATTTGAAGGATACACGCCATATTTCTTTAATACTGAATCAATCTCTCGATCATATTCCCAACCTTTTTTTCCATTACTTAAAATCACCTCGGTTGCTATACCAAATTGTTCCTTAGCAATTTTTAATCCGGGAGCATCTTTATTATTTGATATAACCACACATGGCTTTATATATCTTAATTTTGATTGTGCATGTGAGGATAAGATGGCATGCATATTACTGCCTCTTCCAGAAATTAATATAGCCATATTAAGCATGAGAATTTTACTTGCTAATACTTACTCAACATCTCTTTTGAAGTTTGTGTTTATGGACATCATGACAAAATATCTGATAGTGTACTCCGGAAATGACCTAAACACTTAATTAAAATATATGATAGAAAATAGGTTGTCATGCCCTCTCATTTAAGATCAACAAATTATGGTTTATTATTGGAGAAAAATGAAACACGAATTTTACTAGATCCTTCCAAGGTTGAGAGTAATGATTTTGTTTTTATTTCGCATGCTCATTCAGATCATGTTTATCGTAAACCTCGAAATAAATCAAAAATTACAACCATTACTTCTGTAGAGACAGAAGCAATAGCAAATGCAAGAGGTTATGAAATCACAAATGCAATATATGAAGGAAAAGATTTAGAATTGATAGATTCTGGTCACATATTAGGATCTAAAGGATTACTCGCTTTCAACGACACATTTTATACTGGAGACATCTCAATAAGAAAACGAGCATTCCTTAAGCTGCCTAAAAAAATACCTCAGGTAGATACTTTAATAATTGAATCTACATTTGGGTTACAGGACTACATCTTTCCCAATCATAGAGAAATAATTCATCAAGCAAATAAAATTATTGCTGATGCTTATGATAAAGGTCATCCTGTTATTCTCATGGGCTATCCATTAGGAAAAGCTCAATTATTAACTAATTTGTTTGGTCATTGGGATCCTTTTTTTTCTTACGATAGCATAGAAGTGATTAATACTGTATATCGAAATATGGGGATATCGCTAAGAAATACAACTTGCTTTACAGAAGCAGAAAAAGATAGACTATTAGAGACGAAGTATCCTTGGATAATGTTAGCTCCATTAATGAATGGAAATTCAAGATTTTTAAAATATATGAAAGAAAAATATAATACAATAACTATAGGGTTTAGTGGATGGGCTTGTAGTCCGCGATATAGATTCATGATGGGAATAGATCATGCACTTCCATTGAGTGATCACTGTGATTTTAATGAATTAATTGAGGTAGTAAAAAAATGCAATCCTAAAAAAATATATACAATCCATGGTTTTGCAGTAGAATTTGCAAGGACACTTAACAATTTTGGATATAATGCTATTCCTATTTCTCATAAACTAAATAAAACAAAACAAATAGATAAAAAACATAATATTAGAAGAAAAAATGACATCCAAATATTAGACTATTTTATTAAATAGTCGTTAGAATTCAATGGGTACAAGAAGATTGAAAAAAATAATAATGGGATTATTTTTGTTCCTGTTCTCTAAAATAGGGAATAACCTTCTTTCCAAATAATTCTATATTTTTAAAATATCCATCTCCCCAGAATCTTATTATAAAATGATTGGTTCCAGCATTTATAAAGCGTTCCAGCATTTCTATAACTTCATCTGGCTTTCCAACTCCTATAGCAGTCCTGGCAACACTATCAGGAATTTTTAATGCTGCTTTTTTCATTTGTTCCATCATTTCTGGTTTATCCATTGTATATTCGGTAAAATATTTTCTAAAATCAAATTCAGAATCCTGAGAAATATTATGAACTTTTAATAATTCCGGTTTATAAAGACTGACTTTAACTGCGTTTTTCATCTTGTTCCATGCCTCTTCACCATCTTCAGTGAAATAGACATCTACATCATTTGCGAATTGAAAAGATGAAAGATCTCTACCATTATTCTTGGCATGTTCTTGAATTACATTAGCATGTGACTTGAATAATTCAGGAGTATATCCTATGGGAATCCAACCATCACCATATTTAGCACATAATTCCAAGGTTTTTGGAGCACCAGCAGCTATATAAATTGGAGGTCGTGGTTTTCTTATGCTTTTGGCCTGTAAACACGCATTAGTTAATTTATAATATTGTCCACTATAATCTACTCTATTCTCGGGATCAGATTGAAAAAGTTTTACTATGACCTCAAGTTGTTCCTTTAATTTAGTGACAGGTTTAGTGAATTCTATTCCAAAATCTACTACATTTTGGGCTTCACCTGCACCAATGCCCAACATACCCCTTCCATTCGTTAATCTATCCAATGTCACAGTAGTAAGGGCAATTGTTGATGGATGACGTCTTATTGCATCTGTAACACATGTACCTAATTCTACTTTAGTTGTGAGAGCTCCGATTGCGGCTAGCATTAACCAAGCATCATTCACGATAGCATTTTTCCATTGAGGAACATTCGTGTGATCCATTGCCCAAATAGAGTCAAAATCTAGCCTATCAGCCATTTGGCAAGCAGTAATTACCTGATTCTCATCCAAACCTAGTCTCGCAACATTCAGACCCTGTGTAAACCCGAATTTTGTTTTCATTAACACATCATCCTCCATTTTATGGTAAATATGTTAAATGATGTGGACAACTTATTCATAACCATATAATGTAAAAAAAAAAACGTTGTATTTATGCATTTTCTGAAATTAGAACTATATACCTCTTTGGTTTATAAATTAGAATTCAAGAAAACTTATATAATTTTTCTTTCTATTAGAATTAGATGTTACTCCCTTCAGAAATAGAAGCTAAATCCTTAATTCCTGCTATTCGAGCTATTTTGGCAAAAAAATTAACGGTTGAATACAAGATGAAGGAAGAATTTGTTGCCAAAGTTCTCGGCGTCACTCAAGCAGCTATTAGCAATTATATTCGAGGAACCAGAGGGGATATCGAACTCATTAACAAGCTTTCATCAATTTTCGAGATCATGCGTAAAATCGACGACATTGCTCAAGATCTTGTAGCAAATAGAGTATATACTCCTAGTACTATGGCGAAGTTTGTAGAATTATGCAATTATATGAGATATTCATTTATTATTTGCGATGTCCATCATAAAATTGAGGCCAATATTGATGAACAAGTTTGTGAATTATGTAAAGATAACCTTATTGGTTCTAAATTTTAGATGATAAAATTGAGTATTTTAAGATTAATT
>JAATVK010000048.1 GCA_014523485.1 Nitrososphaerales archaeon TH5894 | reverse complement strand
TATGAGTTGATCATTTTTAGAGTTTTATTTAGCACATCAGATCCCAATAGCGTGCCTACTGCTCCCGTCTTGGCATATGACTCTGTAAACCTTTGAATCCTAGTGTTCTTTAGGATTTTTGATGATATAAGTAGTGGGACTGGATCATCTGTATGACTTTTTTTTATACATGGAGTAGAATGGTCGCCGGACACAACTATTGCGACATGAGAAGTTCCTAATTTCCTGAGTAGAGTTCCGAAAAAATCCCTATCTATTTTTTCAATATTACTTTTTTTTCCCAAGGCATCACCGTCATGCCCGAATTCATCTGGACCTTTAATATGAATGTACAATAAATTATATTTTTGTAATTCCTTAGCAGTAACTTGTGCTTTAGTTATATAGTCATTTACACTCCCACCTTCAATAATTTCCATACCTAGAATTTTGGATATACCAATCTCCACAGGCATATCCACTAAGCAACCAACTGTCAGATTATATTTCTGATTAATAGGAGCATAATGAGGTATTGTATTTCCAGCATCCCTTACTAAAATGCAATTCATAGGATTAAGATTTCGTTCTTCTCTTGAAGTATTTACAGGATGTTTTTTTGAAATAAAGTATACTTGATTGCTAAAATCATTTACTATATCAGAAGATACTTTAGAAGAAATATCTTCATCTTGTGGAATCGACTTCAACATCTTCATTTCTGATATATCTGCTTTGGCAATACCAATCCCATCTACCTTATCATAAGCGGGATCTGTATTTGTTATTTGATTAGATAATTTTATTTTTTTGTGTCTAAATCTTATTGTTACCCTGTGTGCGATAGTGGGAATAACTACTACTGATGCATCTGGATCTTTTAATAAAATGGAAGAATTTAATGTATCACATAAATATTGAGCTTCTCTACTTTCAATTATCCTACCTGCCCTCCTATCTATTATTTTTTTATTTTCATCAATTGTTGCGAAATTGCCTCTTAACGCAAGGTCCCCCGTTTTTAAATCGATACCGCAACCAATTGATTCAACAATTCCTCTTCCTACATATGGAACATCCCGAAAATTATAACCTAACATATTAAAAACTGCAATATCAGATTGTGGAGCAATTCCTTTACCAACTGTTATCACCTCACCCATCATACCATTTCTCGCTAAATAGTCTAAGTTTGGAGTTTCAGCTGCTTCTAATGGAGTTAGACCATCAAGTGATGGATGAGGGAGATCCCCTATTCCATCAAGAATTACATATATAATTTTTAATGAACTATTTTTTCTATCCAATCTCACAATTAAAGTTCTCTTTTTGGTAAATTTATTTTTATTTAATTAATAAGAGCTAGTTAAAAAAAAATATTATTAGTTTTTACTATCGCCTTTTTTCCAGACCTGTATTTGACCTCCATAAACTTCATTATTATACACTAATGAAGGAATTTGAGCATAATAACCTTGCCTGCCTGAACTAAAAGTTTTGCTAGCAAGGGGAATTTCATATTGCTTTCCATCAGGCATTGACAAAATAGCAATTACAATTTTCTTATTCATTTTGTCTTCATTATTCATTGCCAATTTTATAGATTATATAAAATAATGATATAAAACAATTTTTATTAAATTCAATAACATCTAAGTATTTGACTGATTTTATTGAATAGTCATTAGGGTCTCAATAAAAATATTTGAATGAGGAATGTTAAAACAATTTTATATACTATGATCAAAGAGATAGTGTGGATTTCATAGAGTGTTACCGAAAAGCAGGTAAAATTGCGGCCTCAGTAAGAGACCTCGCAAAAAAAAAAGACTATGTTGGAACGACTTTATATGAAATCTGTGAGAAAATAGAGAAAGAAATAAAACAAAATGGTGGATTTCCTGCTTTTCCTGTAAATGTAAGTTTAAATGAAATCGCTGCTCATTATACAGCAGAACCCGATGATCAAAAAATAGTGGGAGAAAACGATGTTCTGAAAATTGATATAGGTGTACACATTGATGGTTACATAGCAGATACTGCCGTAACTATTAGTTATAATAATGAATATCATTCTTTAGTAAAAGCATCAGAAAATGCTTTAAACGAAGCATTAAAAGTTGCAAGGAATAGGGTAAAATCTAGTGATATTGGTAAAGCAATAGAAAACTCTATTATTAGAAGTGGATATATACCTATTAAAAATTTAAGTGGTCATTCGCTAGAACGCTTTACTATTCATGCAGGAAAATCTATTCCAAATATCAATTCATTTGGATCATTTCTCTTAGAACCTGGTCAAGCTTATGCGATTGAACCATTTGTAACTCTGAAAAATGGTATAGGGATAGTACACGAGGGGAATGTTGCCAATATTTTCGCGATTATATCAAGAAAGCCTACAAAGAATAAGGAGTTGGATAATTTTTTAAATGATATATGGGGCAGATACAAATCTCTACCATTTGCTTTAAGATGGGTACTTGATAATTACGATGAACAACATGCAAGAAATTTATTAGACATCCTCAAAAAGAAAAAGAACATTCATGCTTATCCGACACTAGTTGAGGGAAAGAAGATGATGGTTTCCCAATCTGAACATACTATAATCCCTCACGAAACATTTACAGAAGTTATTACGAGTTATAGCAACAATTAGAGAAGAAAATTTTTGTTAAAAATCTTCCTAAACTTAAAAATAACCCTTTCAAATTGTATAGTAAGATAATAAGGGGTCGTTGTCTAGCTTGGTATGATGCCAGCCTTGGGCGCTGGAGTTCGCCGGTTCAAATCCGGCCGACCCCATTGGTTATCTGTTCAATGCTATTTTTCGTTTCTCATTCATTCATTTATAGCTATTTCTCTATAGTAGTGTCTCTTTACTAAAACGAATGAATGATTAATGTGAAAATAATTTCTAGTCTATTCATTAGTTACAAAATACAAAGATAGAATGATTGAGGGTGAATTCTCAACCAGATCTGTTTCCTTGAATGCAAATCAGGTTAGATAAAAAATCTCCTTTTTTATAGCGTACTATCACTCGGCTTAAAAAGGTAATAAACTTAAATTTAAATACGATCTATCGAGAAAAGTTCAGTTAAAGTTTTATATTATATATTAATGAACTTGATTTGTGAAACAAAGTATCACAAGTCTAGTGGTAGTAACCTTTTGTAGTCACAATTTACCTAATGTTTGCAACTTCTTAATGACAATAATATAGAAATAGAATAATGAGTATGGACGATAAGATAGAAATAGAATAATGAGTATGGACGATAAGTCGTGTATATATTTTGTTTTCCAAAGAGACAATGCCTTCTGTTCCTCACAGTATAGGTTTCCACGTCAAGCATATTATCAGATCCTTATAGCTCTCCCCAGCAGTCATAAAATTTACCTTGGTCGTGTTATAGTCTGGACGTAGACCTGTTAACAGGTTTATTATGAACCTTAAAATACTACAATACCACAAATTACAAAGTCGTAGGTTGTAGCAAATACACAGGATAGATTTACAATTCGTGATTAGCACATTTTAGGAGGGTCAAAAAGCAGATAATACAGAATTTGTACCGTTCTCAGTCTATTTAGCTTGTAAAATCAATTAGCCATTTATGATACGATATTAAATATAATTGGAAAAACTGTTGACATTCATCCATTATACATATATTTTTTTATGTTTCATATAATTATATCATATTTTGTGTATTACAATTATATAGGTAGCCTCTGAAAAATTAATAAATCCCTAGTACGAATATATTTTCTTAAAACCATGTCATTTGAATCAGCACAAATATGATTAGGAGTTCACAATATCGTCCAGAACTTCCATTTCACCGAATTACTAGCATAAAGGAACATATAAAATTTTTACATACGCCTAGCATAAAATTTGCAATGTATTGAAAAATTACAGATTTTTTTAAACCATTTTGTTTTAGCCATAAAAACATCATATTTATTAGTTACTCCTAACATTGATTTCTTGTCTATCGCTCTTAGACTTTTTGCACACGTGTACCGCCTAGTGATAACAGATAATTTCAATCTTCCACAACAAAAACTAACCCAAAGAATCAACAATACACCTAGCACTATTACTATATACTGTCATTTAGTAAGAAAGGATCAAACTCTTAAAGTAATCGAGAAGCTATTTAACCTCCTGATAACACATCCTGATCCCAATTATTTTGCTGATAGTTATCAATAAGTTCATTTACTAAATCATCGAAATCCATATTTCTTTTTCTTTTGTCCATTAAATCGCCCAACAATGAAGTAAATCTTCGAAAAGTAATTTCATTGACTTCTAGATTTGCCACAAATCTTTTATATTTTTTTTTAATATGTTTGTTTTGAAGTGGTGCTATTGAAAAGATTTTTTAATATTGAGAAAAAATTTAATATATGAAAATTATAAAATTGGTTAAAACTAAAGAGAATAAATATGAGGTTCTAATTTTGAACATCGATCTTACTTTATTATGTGCTAAAGAGACTTTTGAGGACTTGTATACTTTAAATTTTTATTTACAAAGTATGCAAAAAAAATTCAATTTTGATGATAGCTTATTAATTTTGCATGATAAATTTTATAATACTGTTGAAATATTAAAAAATAATGGAGAAATTTTCCTAGAGTAATTGGTTTACTTTATCACAGTTTCACACAAAATACTAATTAGGCTTGCCGAGGAATATTAGTTAGGCAATGGGAAAAATAGCAAAAAAAGGTCGACTTTTTTTAGGAAAGAGGATTGGCCCTCAATCCGCACGTAGAGCACGAAAACCTTTAAGTGAGGATTGGATTACGGGTAATATTCCTAATAGACATTATGTAAACAAGAGAAGAAATAGAAAAATAGTTATTAGAAAAAATAATTTCAACTAATACATTATATAAGAAGAATTTCTGATTTGTACAAAAAAACTAAATCAATTATAATAAAAAATAAGTATGAATTTTTGACATCGTTATGAAATTATTAAACCATTTTCCTTTAAAAAAAATAAGAAATAATCAAGAAAAAGTTTTAGAGGAAATAGAAGAAGCTATAAAGAGCAATATAAAATATATTTTTCTTGAAGCTCCTACTGGCTTTGGTAAAAGTCCTATTGCAATAACTTTGGCAGGCTATTTAGGAAGCTCTCATATATGTACCTCCACTAAAGATCTTCAAAATCAATATTCTAAGGATTTTAATTTCGTTAAAGAAGCAAAAGGCAAAAGAAATTTCCGCTGTATATTAAAGGAAAATGAAGGAATTCATGAAACCTGTGAATATGGTCCATGTCAAAAAGATGATGATTTTGATTGTATATATAAAACAAGACTCTCAGATTATAAGATAAATGGATTAAGAACAAAATTTGAACATGTAGACATTGGACAATTTGAAAAGATGAAATACATTAAAAAATATAATCAGCAAATACGATTTGACAATTTTGAATGGGAACCATGTAGATATTTCCATCAAAAATGGATATCAACCAAAGCTTCACATGCCATTTATAATTACAAGTACTTTCTTTCTGATCTCTATTTTTCAAATTTAATTTCAAAAAGAGAATTGCTAGTATTTGATGAAGTTCATAATATCGAATCAGAACTTGCTGACTTCAAAAGTTTTATAATTAATAGTGATAATATTACACGATTATTTCCTAAGGTTCAATTACCGAATAGAAATGAAGAAGAAATAGAAACATGGATTGAATTTTGTGAATATTATAAAGATACTCTCCTAGAATTTATGGAAGATGTAGAATTTGCTAAAGAAAATAATTCCTTAAAGGAACCTTTTACTGAAAAAAATTTAATTGATTGTATTAACAGGGCAAAGAACCTTTCCTTCGTTCTTACGGATATGAACACGAATAAGAATAATTGGCTAGTCACGAATATAGACCGTAAATCCAAAGGTTTAATTCGAAAAATAACCCTTACTCCATTGGATATTTCTTATTACTTTAAAGAAATTCTCGATGTAAGTAATTATGGATTATTTATGAGTGCTACTATTTTAAATAAAGACTATTTATGTAAAATAACAGGATTATCACAAGAGGAAATTAAGTTTATTCGAGTAAAACATTCAGATTTTCCTAAAGAGAATAGACCTATTCATTTAATGAATATCGCGTGGTTAAATAGTAAGAACATATTAGATAATCTCCCGATTATTGCTAAAACGGTAAATAATATAATGAGTATCCACAAAAATGAAAAGGGTATTATTCATACCACATCCTATTTTCAATTAGAATATATTAAAAATAATATAAATATGAAAAATTCCCAACGTCTTATAGAAAGTGGCCCCAATACAGATAGAATAGAAGCATTAAAGAGCCATTCAGAAAATACAAAACCAACAGTTCTCATCTCTCCTTCATTTTATCAAGGTTTAGATTTAAAAGGCGATTTGTCGAGATTTCAGATTATAATTAAGATTCCTTACCCTGATCTAAGTGACAAAAAGGTTGCTGCCCTAAGAAAAAAAGATATGAATTGGTATTTGTGGAATACAATTGTTAGGCTAACCCAGACATACGGACGTAGTGTAAGAAGTAAAGAAGATCATGCATCCACATATATTTTAGATAGTAATATAAATTATTTATTAAGACACGTAAACGATATGTTTCCATCGTGGTTTACTGAAGCAATTATCAATAGATAGTCAAATTATAATACTATTAAGGGACATTGATAAATAAAATTAATTAATGTTAGCGATGTTTTCACAATATGTAGTAGTTTAAATATTTCTTAATGTTAATAATAACACTAGCACGTTAAAAATATGTTAAAATATACCTATTTTATAAATAGAATCAATTAGGTAATTAATTCGATTACAAATTCTGCATGTTACGCTAAATCGATTATACCTATCTAAGAATATTCAACAAAGATTTGTAATAACTAATTTTTTTATCAAGCTTTGTTATTTATTTCAAAAATCTTTAGATTAGAGTTTTTAGACAGCTAATATGATCTATTCGTTTTTTCATTAACCCATTGTGTTTAATAACATAGTCTATAGTTACATTCCAATTAAATAAATCTAAATAAAAGTAACATAAGTAGTTAATAAAATAAATTTTATATGACTTAATTTATCGATATTTTTTTTTGTTAATTGTATAAAAGTTGTATTTCCATTGTGAATTTTAGAACATAATAATATGAGCCATATATTTAAACTAGAAATAATTTTACAATTTATTGAGTTTTCATTATTTTATCTCAAATGGTTGTATTGTATACGATCTTAGATAAAATATATTATTTACCTAATATTTTAATAAAAACGATACAATTTTGTTCTCCTAAATGAGTCCTAACCGTTGTACTTAAAATTATCATATTTTTAGTCATTAACACTCCCTTTCGATTCTAAAAACATTCTTATATATAGTAAGAGAAACATATTTTTTAATTTATTTTTTACATCTTATTTCATTACAATCATAGATATGTTACTTATTATTTCCAAAAAATTAGAGTTAACATCCTGAATCTTTTAATTTTAAACTATAATTAATGTTTCAGCTATACTTTTTTGATTTTCATCCACTTTAATAGACAATTAACCATTAAATCTCTCTTGTAAATATAAAAAAGACAAATATTATTAGCGGATAACATGTAGTTAAAATATTATCGAGTTCTTCAATATGATAAAAAATTTAGAAAAGTCAATAGATAGAAATATTGCTATTTTCTTTTTATACTGATTAAATATAAAAGACGATTTTATTTAATTATAAAATATTTTATATTAGTTTTTAACAGATTTTACAAATATAATCCAGTAGATTTTTTTATTCCAAAATCTTATTAAGTTCATTGGAAAAACCTGTGATGATTACAGATGATGGAATAAAGTTAAACCCAGACAAAATGATAGAGGAGGAATTATACTATTGTATTTACGGTGATCGTATATTCCTTTTTTTTAAGGATAAGGAGGGCATTCTTCACTGCTATGAGGTTAGTGATATGGATACAATTAATAAAATAAAACAAACTCCAGACGACATTGATGAAATACTAAATAATTTAGCAAGAGATAAGAATGCTCATATTTCGGATTGAAAAAACATTATATGCTACTTTCCATGAATATTAAAATTAATGTCGACATATAATGAAAATACTGAGAGTAAACCAAAATCGAGCAACGAGATATTTATCGGGAAAAAACCACTTATGACTTACGTCACTGCCACATTGGTTCAATTGGCTAACGAACCTACTGTTGTTATAAAAGCAAGAGGGAAAAGCATACCCAGAGCTGTAGATGTTGCACAGATCATCGTAAAAAGAATGAATACACTGGGTTATAAGGTAGCATCCGTCAAAATTGGTTCTGAAGCTGTTAAATCTCAAGATGGAAATACTCGCAACGTCTCAACAATTGAAGTGGCTGTTTCTAGAAATAGCACTTAAATTGTTTTATTTTTAAACTATCTTATTTACAAGTTAGAATAGATTTTTTAATAAAACTTTACCTATTTCGCATATTTTAGTTTCACCTGGTTTTATGATACCATAACAACCATCACCAATATTGATGCACATTATAGACCCGATCTCCTGAGGAAGATTAATTCCTGCTGTGAATTCGTGAAATGAAACACCATCTAGTACAATTTTATTACAATAACTTGATGCCCTAAAATCATTATTTTTAAATAAAATTTCATACTCGCCAGGGTACAACTTGATTTGGTTAGAGCTTGTGCCAGTATCGGAAGTAATAACCGAATATATCGGTTCTTTACCATACACAATAAGATTTGACATGGTTTCTATAATTTTACATAGTTCTTCATTACAGTCATATAAAATAGAGCAAAGTTTTCCAGAATCTACCTTTTCTATTATACAACTAAATATATGACTATTAATTATTACAATTGGTTTGTGTAATTGAGTTTCATTATTATCCATTGTTTGTTCTAAATAGAAATTACTCGACTCTTGGTTATAAGATGTATTGGTAATAGGATTTTTAACAAAGGATTGTTCAACTAGTTTTGTAGTATAACCTGTAAATAATTTACCAGAAACTAATATACTACTATCAAATTTTATCATAAAAAATATAACAAATAATATCGTAAATAAAAAAAAATAGTTATACATGAAATATTGAGATTTTCAAGCTATTAATTAGTGATGAAATTTTTATAAGTAAGATTATACTTAACGATTTATTTATATTGATAATAAAAAGAATTTCTCCTTAATATTTATTTACAAGCGGATAAAACCTAATGAATTTACTGGAAAGATGAGAATTATTGTTTTTTGATGAAATAAGTTGTTATATTAAATTCTTTTGAAGAATAATAATTATAGGCTTTAATAGGAATTATACATTAGTTATCAAGGAAAAGATTAATAAGAAATATATCTTCAAATCTAGAGGTCTTTATCTCTATATAATCACTATTTTGAATGATTATAAAAATTAATTTTAAGATTCTCTATAGAAGTAAAATAAATAATTTTGACTAGAATAGACCAGTATAATACATAAGTTTCATTAGATGAATTGTTCTAAAACATAAAAATTAATTATATTGCATCCAGTTGTTAATCATTAATAGTTATAATGAAATCTATTCAGCTATCAGAAATTGAATTTTCTTAGTCTTTCTTGAAGCTATAAAGTTGAACGATAACTATTAAATTTTGATATAACATAATTATTATTTTCATGATTTTAAAGATAAAATTTTTATGGGTCTTGATCATTGTCAATCATTTTCTGTCAAAGGAACATCCGACTTGTTTTCACGATCTTTATATTACAAAGAGTCAACGCACAAATTGACATACTAATTTATTGAATCAATCCATTTTAGTTTACTTATCTAAATGAAATTACTTTTGTAAGGAGAAAAAATTTAATCACACTAACAAAATTTAATATACATATACATTAAACCATAATTGAATTTATTCTTTGAGAAAATAATTTCCGTCGCATTTTAAAATTATACTTATATATATATTAGATACTATAAAAAAAATAATTTAATAGTCAGGAAATAATGACTCATCTCAAATTTAATAAAAGATATAATATAGAATAAGCTTTTTAGTTTTGTTAA
>JAATVK010000047.1 GCA_014523485.1 Nitrososphaerales archaeon TH5894 | reverse complement strand
TGGTTTTTATTAAAAAGGTGGAAATTTATGGTTTTAAATCATTTGGCTTTAAAAATACTGTAATTAACCTTAACAATGGACTTATAGCCGTAACAGGCCCGAATGGTTCTGGAAAAAGTAATGTTTTGGATGCTATTATGTTTGCATTAGGTGAAAATAGTCCAAAAGCTTTACGTGTAGACAAGTTCCAATCTCTTTTTCACGATACCCAAAATAAATCACACAAATTAGTTCGCGTAAGTATCACATTTGACAATCAAAATAGAGGAATTCCGATTGATTCTGACAATATAACATTAACCAGGGAAATGGAAGGCGCTGTTGGAGAAAGTGAATACCATTTAAATGGAAAAAAAGTAACAAAATCTACAATTATTGAATTATTACAAATTGTCGTTGCAGTCCCTAATAAATTAAATATTGTACAACAAGGAATGATAACAAGAATATCCGAGTTAAATGCTGAAGAAAGGCGAAAGATTATAGAAGATATTGTTGGCCTATCCTATTTTGATGAAAAAAAAGAAGAATCATTAAAACAATTAGAAGAGTCTGATAGAAGGCTTGATATCGCGCTCGCACGTATGAATGAAATACGAAAAAGAATTGATGATTTAGAAGTTGAGAGAAATGAACAATTAAGATTTCAACATATAGAGAGATATATCAAAAAATACAATGCAATCAAAATTTCAAATGAAAGTAGAAATACCAAAAGAAATATTATGACCAATGAAAAGGAATTAGAAACAAAAAGAATAAAATATAATGATCTTAGTTTAGAGTTAAAAAAAACAAAACAAGAATTAGAAACTATAGATTTAGAGAAAATGAATTTTATCAAAGAGGTAGATCTAATCAATAAAGAAAAAGCTCAGATCAGTAATAAGGTATCTTTAATAGTATATGATGTAGAGAAATCAAAGGCTATTTATAAAGAAACAATCTCAAGAATAGAGGAAATTGATAAAAAAATAGAAAGGGGAGATATCGCAGGAAAAGAATCAAATATAAAAGTCAAAGGATTCCAGGATGAAATTGCATTTTTTGAAAAAAAAAGCGAGACTATAAACAAAAGAAAAGTTAGTTATACCTCAGAGTTAAAAAATTTAGATAATTATATTTTACAGCTATCTACTAAAAACCAGAAAATTGAACTTCACAAAAGAAAGATAAATTATAGATACGAAAAAATCCTCAGCTTGAACAACAAATTTGAAGTTGATATTCTAAAAATAAAGGAAAATTTAAAGATTATTATAAATAACAAAATTGAAACAAATTCTAAAATCAAGAAATTAAAATCTAAAGTGCTATTAATTTCCCAAGAATTACAGAATAATGTTACCAATGTAATTGATGTAAAACGAAGGACAGGATACATCTCAAAATTAATATTGGAAATAGAAAAAAAAATAAAAGAATTTAATAATGAAATAGAAGAATCAAAAATAATACTGAATAAGTCGGATACTGAAGCGTTGAGATTTTATGAAAAAGATAAAATTTTAACTGAAACCATGGCTGAAGATTTAACTATTTCTGAAATAAGCAATGAAAAAGAATTACATGTTGTAGGAATTGTCCATGATTTAGTCAAATGGGATAAGAATTATCTTAGGCCGATAATGGCTGTTGGATCCGAATGGTTGAAAGCCATAGTTGTTAACAATGTAGAAGATATGGTAAAGATAGCAGAATTTGCTAAAGTGAATAACCTACCTAGAGTAAAAATAATTCCTTTAGACATTATTCAACTTTCAGAAAAGGTTGAGGTGTATGAAGAAGATATATCCTTTATAGGTAACTTAGCCAACTTCATTGATTCTGATTATAAAAAATTAATTGATTTTATTTTCGGAAATATCATAGTTGTAAGGACGGCAAGTGAAGCGTACAAGCTATCATTAAAAGGATATCGATCAGTATCAATTGATGGAGAATTTTTCGACGCAAAATCAAACATGCTTTTAGTAGACTATAATTCTGCAGTTATTAATTTTGTTACCGAAATAAATCTCAAAAATAATTTTGAAAGTCTACGCATACTAATATTAAAATTAAAAAATTTACTACTGGAAAAGACAACCGAGCTACGAAATCTCATAGATAAATTAAAAAATTTACAGTTCGAAAAAATAGAATTAGAAAATAATTTAAGATATATAGAAGATAAAGTTATTATTCAAAGAAATATTTTACACGAACACAGTGTAGAGTTGAAGGAATTAGAACTTGTAAAAAGTAAGAATGAAAGTGATTATACAAATACAGTCACTCTACTAAAAACAAATAGAAAAAGATTTTCTTTAATAGCTGATACCAAAAAAAAAATAGAAGAAGATCTGAAGAAAATAAATCTAAGTTTTGAAGAAACAAAAATAGCTAATTTAAATTTAGAAAGAAGCAAATATCAAAAAATGCTTGAATTAGATAATCAGGAATTACAAGATATTGTGATTCACCTTTCAGAAAAAAAAAATGAAAGAGATTTACTCTTAGAAAGGATTAATTCATTAAATGAGGAAAGGAGGATTTTGTTAAAAGAGCAGTCTGACAAAAAGATATTAAAATCAGGATTAGAACACAATATAGAAAAAGAAGAAAAAGAGTTAAAATTTTTACGAAATAAAGAACAAAATATTATTTTTTCTTCTGGAGATACATATGCACTGTTACAGTCATATGAAGAAAAAATTAAAATCTTGTTAGATCATGAAAGAAAACTTTCACGAGAAAATAGTTCTCTCGAACGGGAAATTGTTTTATTAGAAAAAGAAACTTCAAACTTAAAACAACATGAAGTAAAATTAAATAATGATCTTATGTGGCTTGGTTATAAGGAATTAAATGAAGATAATTTTAATTTTGATGTTGATGATATTGTATTTCATTTATCAGAAGAATATGAGATATTAAAAAGTAAGATAAATTTGCGAGCTGATGAAAATTATATACAAATTGTTAATGGATACAGAGGAATGTCGCACAGGAAAAATGATTTAGAAAAGGAACGAAATTCAATTGTGGTTTTCATAGAAGAAATAAATAAAGAGAAAAAGAACCTCTTTATGGATGCATTCATAAAGATTAATAAAGATATAAACTTTATTTTCTCTCGTATTATTGGTGGAAATGCTTGGTTAGAGATCGAGAATCCAGAAGATATTTTTTCAAAGGGAGTGAGGTTAACAGTTCAATTTCCACAAAAGCCAAGACGAGATTCTACTGCCTTATCAGGTGGAGAAAAAACGATGGCAGCAACCATTTTTCTCCTTGCACTTCAAGCTATTAAACCCTCTCCATTCTATTTGATGGATGAGGTAGATGCACACTTAGATGCAGAAAATAATGAACGATTGTCTAAAATATTATTTGAACGATCTAAACATAATCAGATAATTATGGTAACGTTAAAAGATTCTACTATATCAAAGGTGGATCAAATTTATGGAGTCTTTCCAAGAGAAGGAGTTTCTCATATTATCAAGTATAAATATCATAAAAAGGAATTAGATGAAATATCTTTAAATTAAAAAAGATTGACATAATACAAGTCAGATGGATTTATAATTATAACATCTAATAGAATGAGAAGAATTGGCTTCAATCAACGTTGGTTCTGTATTCATGCATTCTTCACTTGAATATAAACATCTATTTAAAAATTTACATCCACTTTTACATGTTTCAACATCATTTTTTATATTTATTTTTTCTACATTATTAAATTTTGGAATTGCGGATATTAAAGCTTTGGTATAAGGATGGAGAGGGTGTAATAAGACTTCGTGAATATTTCCTTGTTCAATAATCTGTCCTTTATATAAAATGATGATATTATCACCTACATATTGTGAAGTAGAAAGATCATGGGTGACATATAAAAAGGAAACATTTTCTTCATCTCTTAATTTTTTCATTAATTCAAGTATCTGAAATCGGATAGAGACATCTAACATGGATACAGGCTCATCAGCTATGATTAAAAAAGGTTTAAGTACTAGAGCTCTTGCAAAACTAACTCTTTGTCGTTGGCCTCCAGACAGCATATGAGGAAATTTATTAGATACTTCATCCGGATCTAAATTGACCTTTTTTAAATTTGACTCAATACATTCTCTTATTTCTATTTTGGACAATTTTTTTTTGTGTACTTCTAAAGGTTCCTTAATAATATCAAATATTTTCATTCTAGGATCCAATGAAGAATAAGGATCCTGAAAAATCATTTGAATTCTAGATCTTATTTTTAGTAACTCTTTTCCTCTAAGTTGAGTTATTTCATTATCATTAAAGATAATTTTACCAGAATCAGAATCAATTGATCGCATTATAAGTTTTGCTAGTGTAGTTTTTCCTGAGCCAGATTCTCCTGCAATAACAAGTATTTCGCCCTTATAGAGTTTCAAATTAATATTATCTATGACTTTTATCTTCTTCGAGGTTTTGAATGTAATTAAATCAATAATCCCACTACGTAATGGAAAATATTTATTTAAATTTATAATGTCTAGTAACGGGTCTTTCGATTCCATGTGTACATAGGCTAAACAAAAGGTGATATTTGTTAAGACGGTTCTTTCTTTAAACTAAAGATTCTATCAAAATAGTCAGAGTGTTCTTTGCCAAGGTCTTCAGCTTCTGTTTCAGGAATACTTGCTAATCTTCTTGCCAGTTTCATTTTATATTCTAATTGCATTTGACGAGCAATTTGGATTCTCTGTGCTTGAGGAGAGCCAGCGCCATGCATTGATTCAGTCAAATAACCAACGGCATTTCTTCCTAAGGTCATATTTTCAATCAGCCTTAAGATTCGGACCCTTTTCTCTATGGAAACACCCTTTCTCCCTTTCAAATATTTTTCTAAGAGTGGACCAGTTTCAGAACTTCGAAAGTCTTTTTCTGAAGGCATGGTTACGACTAATCCTCCAGCAATGTCTTGAGCTAATCTACTTATTTCATAAGGAAAGCGAGTCACATTATGTTTACAAACATTAGCAAGCATGTCATCATTCTGGTAATTACCAGCCTTAGTTTTATATGATTGAAAAGAGGAAGCAATACCAGTGCCAAAAATTGTTTCATTAAGATGTGTCATTTCAACTAATTTATCCTTAATGTGAGAGGCATTCGCTACTCCATTATAATCAGAAATAGATGCTGCTGCACCAATAAGTACATCACCTAATCCTGTTTTACAAACATAACTCCTTCTATGATAGCATGTAAATCTTTCTATAAGCATGGCAGCATATTCATGCTCTCCATCCATAAATATAAGTTCGTTAGGAATAAAAGTATTATCAAAAATTATCATAGCCTCTTGGCCGGAATATTTGGAATTCCCTGCATCTAGGTCTCCTTCCTCCATACTTCGTGTATCACAGGATTGTCTTCCGTAGATATAGGTAATTCCTTCAGCATCTGCTGGCACAGCTCCTACAATTGCATAATTTTTATCTTCATCACGTAGTCTCATAGTTGGCATAACTAAAATCCAATGAGAGTTGATACAACCAGTTTGGTGTGCCTTTGCACCTGTAATATAGACCCCGTTCTCGTCCCGTTTAGAAATATGAACAAATAAATCTGGATCTTCCTGTTGAGAAGGAGAAAGACTTCTATCTCCTTTAACATCTGTCATAGCACCTCCTATTACATGATTCTCCTCTTGAATTTTTTTAATGAATTCCTTGAGTCTTTGATGATATCTAGTTTGGTATTTTTCATCAATTTCAAATGTAGTGGAATAAAGAGAATTCAAAGCATCCATGCCTACACACCTTTGAAAACAAGTACCTGTAAGCTGACCAAGTTTACGTTGCATTTTATTCTGATTTACTACATCTGTAACATTTTCAGCAATATGTAAAAATCTGTTGACTCGTCGACCAGAAAGAGACGATTCCGCAGAGGCAAGGGATGGATCTTCATTAGCTAAATCATAAGTTTCTGCAACCGCATTTATTGATGGTCTAATCATAGGATGATCTACTGGTTCTTTGACTAATTCGCCAAAGAGATAAACCTTCAGGTTCCTATTCCTTAAACTTGCAATATACTCTTGTCCATTGTTGATAGGCATATATTATATAACGTTAGATATTATTTATATATTATTAGCAGTTCTTATAGCATTATATCTAACAATGATAAAATTTTTAATATACCTATCTTTTAATCTATTTATTTTTCCTAAGATAGTTTAATGTATGTATGAAATTAACAGATTCTAAAAAAGACCAATTCAGACGATTAGCAAGGGATTATGGGTATAGAAGTAGATCTGCATTTAAACTCAAACAGATTAATAACTCTTATAGAATATTGAATAAAGGGCATTGCGTAGTGGATATAGGTTGTGCTCCTGGGGGATGGATACAAGTAGCATTAGCAGAGGTAGGAAATAAAGGAAAGGTCATAGGAGTAGATATAAAAAAAATTGAACCATTAAAGGACGCATTTGTTATTCAAGGAAATATTGAACATGAAGACATAATTAATTCTATACTAAAAATTTCAAATTCACATGTCGATGTAGTTTTATCTGATCTTTCTCCGAATGTAAGTGGTAATTGGGACTTAGATCATGCTCGACAAATAGATTTAAGCCGAAATGCTCTAAAATTATGTAATAGAATCTTAAAGAAGGGAGGAAAAGCAGTTTTTAAAGTTTTTCAGGGGGATATGCTTAACGAACTGATTAGTGAATTAAAGAAAGAGTTTAAAAGAGTAATAATAACAAAACCAACTGCAAGTAGACAAGTAAGTAGTGAGATATATTTAATTTGTATAGATAAACTGTAAAACCTATGGAACGCAATCTTAGTAATTCGATATTTAAGAGTTATGGAATATGATCAATTTTCTTCATAGAATATCGTGACTGTAACTTTGAATCCACTTATATTGCATTAATAAAAAAATAACATAATGTTATCCTCAAAGAATTTACAAACAAAATATAGAAAACAAATTACAAAATATGAAAGAGAAGGATTTTATAAAATCCTATTTTCAAGAAGAGATGTTCGTTCTCATTTCATCAAAAAAGATATTCCTTTGGAAACAATATTGAGAATTATAAATGCTGCACATCATGCACCATCTGTTGGATATTCCCAACCATGGAACTTTATTCTAGTGAAAGAAGAAATAACGAGGAAAAAAATCAAGGACTCTTTTTTAAACGAACATGAGAAAGCGATTAGGTTACTAAAAAATGATAAGATAAAACAAAATAAATATAGATCTTTAAAATTAGAAGGAATTTTAGAATCAAACTTCAACATATGCGTAACTTATGATTATACTAGATTTGCTCCATTTATAATAGGAAAAACTACAATTCCAGAAACAGGAATTTATAGCGTTTGTTGTGCAATTCAGAACTTATGGCTGGCTGCAAGAGCAGAGGAAATAGGAATGGGTTGGGTGAGTATTATATCAAATAGAATATTAAAAAAGATATTAGAGATTCCTAAATATATAAAACCTATAGCTTATCTTTGTCTTGGATATGTTTCAAACTTTTCAGACAGACCTGACCTTGAAAACGCAAAGTGGCTGAAGAGGATGGCCCTCAATGAAATTATATATCTTGAAAAATGGGGAAGAAAAGTTAATAAAAAAAATTAAAGTTCTTGTATAATTTGTTGCCTAGCTACTCTCAATGAATTACTTAGCATGTTTACCATATGGATATCCTCTTAAAGATAATAACCTCTATTTATGGAAATATTTTCTATATAGGAAGGGAGTAGTCGCCTTGGATAGAATTAAATATTCTTCGAGTCCTTATCTAAGTACTCGTTGAAAAATGCCTTTAAACTTTTCTCTTTCAATGAAAGCGAAAAATAATATTCATTACAGGGAAGTAGTAAATATAAATGACATTTAAGAAAATTTATCTTACTATAGCTGTTATTCCACTTGTTTTAGTTACTATTTTTATAATAAATAACATTAGCTTTTCAAATAAAAGCGACTTTGATTTAGAAATTGATGCTTTAAAAGAAGAACAATCTTTATTCACTCATACTAGAGTTACAATAACTAATACAGGAAAACAACCACTTACAAATATTAATGTTAATTATGGGAATACTAGTGAAACAGTCTCACGTCTTGATCCTGGGCATTCGTATCCCCTTAGCCCACCAGCAGGTAGCAATCTTGACAGAATAATTGTTACTTCTGACCAAGGCATTAATATTACAAAAGAATATAGAACACCTATAAAAATGCCTGGAATGATGGGTTCTTAGAATACAATAAAATTAATATTTCATTATGCCAAATATCCCTTCCATCCGCTTTTTTCTAATTTACTTGCTTTAGATAAAACTTTATTTTTAAGTTGTATTTTATATTTTTCAATTTTTTCAGATATGGTATTATTTTGGATTCCTAATATCTGGCAAGCCAAGATAGCTGCGTTTTTTCCTCCATTTATTGCTACGGTGGCAACAGGTACACCGGGAGGCATTTGCACAATAGATAATAGAGAATCCAATCCATCTAAACTATTACCCTTTATCGGTACACCAATAACAGGAAGATAAGTTAAAGAGGCAATCATGCCTGGTAGATGGGCGGCACCACCTGCACCAGCAATAATAACCTTTATTCCTTTTTTGGCTGCCTCGAGAGCATATTGCATCATTCGTTCTGGGGTTCTATGTGCTGAAACAATAGTCAAGTCATATGAAATATCAAAATTTTCTAATATTTCAGCGGCATCTTTCATAATTATGAGATCAGAGTCACTTCCCATAATAATCGCAACTTCGTTTTTTGACAATTCGTCTTGTTATTAATCTACAATTATCTCTATTGAATTTTTTGCATCAGAAGATCTTTTAATTACTTCATCCAATGTTGGAGCAGTACAAGTAATGTGTCCGAGTTTCCTTCCTGGACTAGTTGTACTTTTTCCATAAAGGTGAATTTTAGTAGATGGAATGGAGAGCAAATTGCTCAAACCTATAACTTTATAATTCCCTAAAAAATTTGCTGGACCCAAAATATTTTTCATAACTGTCGGTCTCAACAATTCAGGCTTACATAACGGAAAGTTTAGGATTGATCTAATATGTTGTTCAAACTGAGATATTGAACAACCTTCAATGCTGTAATGACCAGAATTATGAGGTCGTGGAGCAATCTCATTTATAAATATTTCATCATTATTGGAAACGAACATTTCTATACCAAATATACCTATATCATTCAAACAAGTGACTACATTTTTTGCAATTATCTCAGCTGTTTCTTTAATTTTTAGAGAAATATTAGCAGGAACTATTGTAGTATCCAACACATTATTTTTATGAATATTTTCTGCTATAGGAAAGGTTTCTATTTGTCCGCTTTTATTCCTTGCAACCATTATCGATATTTCTTTTTTAAAATCGACATATTTTTCTGCAAAAATTTCGCGATTCTGAAAAGAATTGTAAGCGATTGAAATATCTTCTTTGCGTTTAATAAGGTAATTGCCTCTTCCATCATAGGAATCTTCGCAAGCCTTTAGCATAAATGGATATCCAAATACTTTCGCTACCACTAACAAATCAGCAGATGAATAAATTTTTTTAAATTCGGGTACGGGTAGATTATTTTCTTTTAGGAATTTTTTTTGTCTAAATTTGTTTTGAATTAGATATAAAGAGTGAGGAGAGGGATATATTGGATAGTTCTCTAATTGGAGATTTTTTAAGGCTCTCGAATTTGCTAATTCTATTTCATAGGTAATTACATCTGAGAAGTGAGCTAACTCTCTTATTTTGTCCTCGTCTTTAAAATCTGCTATAAGTAATTTATCGCATATAGTTGATGCAGGACAATCTTTACTGGGATCTAATATAATTACTTTAAGAGACATCCTCTTAGCTTCTTGTGCTATCATTTTACCTATTTGTCCTCCTCCAATTATTCCTATTTTTATATGATTATGTAAGGATAGTTCATTTAGTAAAGCTGGCATAAAACAATACTCTTGATTGCTAAAGACGTGTTAAAAACTTATCAAATAAAAAGTGCTATTAATACGACCAAGTATTATAAAATCCAATGACTTAAGCTAATGACAAAGGATTCACTATAAATATGTGTGTTAATGTTTTAATTAACACAACAAGCATGCAAAATTTATGTATTTAAAACAAATGTTCTACTAAAATATTATCGAAAATTTTTCACAATGTTTAATTAGAAGAACCTACTATAATAATGTATGATAAAAGGTACCCATCAGAATCGATACATTCAAACCTCAAATTCCTTTATCGAACAAAACGAATGTACTCACTGTGGGGGAAACGGATGGATCTATGAGTTCTATAATGACCCTGTTTCGTGGCGATCTTGTCCCCAATGTTCCGATGAAAAAAGTGGATAAAAAAATATTTTATTATATTTAATCCCCAAATTGTGAGGATTAAATTCTATATTTTTATTATTGGATTATTAAAAAAAGGTAAATTAAAGGGAAATAATCTTAATTTCCACTTA
>JAATVK010000046.1 GCA_014523485.1 Nitrososphaerales archaeon TH5894 | reverse complement strand
TGGAAAGAAAAGAAGAGGCAGTAAAACGTTGGTTTCCACTCGCTGCCGTTGCGGCTGGTATATCATTTATTGTTACTTTTATCCTTAATCTTCCAATTGACCGGGTCATTGCATCTACTGCATTGGCTGCAGTCATCGTATTTAGTGGGTTTTTTTTTAGGTCATTTGGTAAAGATGAAGAGAGATTTAAAAAAGGGAATCCGGTAGAGTAATGTGTTATTTATGATCAACATAGAAAATAAGATTTTATCAAATGATTTAAAAAATTGATCATAGTATTATTTTAGTTTGTTGTAAGTAATATTTTATACTAAATGGTTAAAATCTCAAGCCAATTATACTCCATTCTATTCTTCGTAGCAATCAGCTTACTTACTATCATAATAGTTCAAACATTTTATTCGTTTATAAAAAGTGAAATACAATTTCAGATATTTGTTGTATCAATTATTATAGAATTACTATTCGTATTTGTTATTATCAAAGTGTATGATGAATTAGGTTGTAGATGGGAAAATGTTAAGACAATTCCACTTCTAACAAAAAAGAAAGCATCCTCAACAACCGTACAGCACAATTATTACTATAATAACAATAATGATTCAAAAACGATTTTTTGTTTTAATTGTGGAATACCACTATATCATCATAAAATTAATTCCAACGAAGAAAATAATCCCAAATTTTGTAGAAATTGTGGGGTTCTACTCACGAAGAGTATTCTTGGTGGATTTCAACAAAAGGAATGATTAATGTTCTAATAAATAAGGATTAAATTACTTCATTTTTTAACTTTAGATAACAAATTGTTGATCCTAAAAATTCTAAATGCCTCATTATTATGTGTCCTCTTTGTATTTCTATTTCAGTATTCAATTACAGTAATAGAAACAGAAAAGTTATTTGTATTTGCTTATCAGAAAAACACCATACAAGACACCTTAACAAATAATTCTAATAATGATTCCAATTATTTAAAAGGATATTTAATTATAGACCACTTCAAGATCTTTGTTGATATAGCTCTTACAGAAAAACAAAAACAGGATGGACTATCCATTAAAAATTTTATGAATGAAAACGAAGGAATGTTGTTTTATTTGGAAGAACCTAGGAAAGCATCATTCTGGATGAAAAATATGCATTTTCCTATCGATATCATTTGGTTAGATGAAAACTTTTCCATTGTACATATAGAAGAAGAGTTACAACCATGTACAATGGCATTTTATTGTCCTAGTTATAAGCCACTAAAAGAATCTTTATATGTTTTAGAAACAATAGCTGGATTTGCAAACAAACACCATCTCAAGATAGGAGATCAAATAGATTTTCACTTAATAGAATAAAGTGAACACTTCTTCCTAAATTCAACATTTTAATTCAAAATTGATATCCAATTTCTATTTAAAAATATTTTTTAATACATATTTCCTTCACATTATTTCTCTTTCTTTGAAACTATTACCTCAGTTTTAACTTGTATTTTACATTTTGTTATAGAAAATTTAGTAGAACATTAAGCAGGAATTTAGTAATTAGCTATCTTAATTTATTAATAACTTTCGGAATTTTTTGCTCTTCCGGATGTTAATCTACAAATCGCACACTACGCTATCTTTCAGAAATTATAAAAGTTGTAATAGGAGTTCTGTAAACTTATATTGGACAAATATAAATACTAGAAAAAATACTTAATTTAATACATATAATGTATATACATTAAAATTTTATTTATTTTGATATTTTTAAAATCACAGTTTCTATTTGCTATTTATAATTTTTTTAAACAAATTTCTTACAGGCTATACTATAGGCAAAAATATATAATTTCACCCTTTATCCGTCAACTCTCATCTTATCATATTCTGCATCATTGCCGGTTAAATGTATACGATTATTAAAGATCCACGATTTTTCCTCAGGATAAGAAAAATATTTATTATTATAATGTTGAGAATGTTCGTCAGAATATATTTTTTTTCCAGTCCTATCCTTAGAGACCTCAAATTCATCCACTTTATCAAGATTTTCTGTATCATAAAATGTACCAACTAAAGTTTGTCCACTATTTTTCAGGTCAAAATTTAACATTCCATAATATCTCTCTTGTACAACATAATAAGGAAGCAAATAATCGATTGTATGTAATTCATCTCCTGCTGTCCCAGCCGTCAGAAAAATTATACCATCGCTATCTGTATAATCATAATTAAGGTTATCCATAACCACAGGATAGGCTGGATTGTCGCTGTTATATGAAAGAGGGAGAGATCTTTGATAATATTGAGTATGACCAGATAATACAATGTCAACATGATATTTCTCAAATAATTTATGGAATGTTTTCTTCAGTTCCTCAGATGCGTTTTCATCAAAATCTGATGCTGTATACATCGGTTTGTGAAGAAATACTATTCTCCATACAATTGATGGGTCTTGTAAGGATTTTTCTAAATCATATTGAATAAATTCATACTGAATACTACCTTGTTCAAAGGGGTGTTCAGTAGAAATAGTTACAAAGTGAATATTTTGAAAATTAAATGAATAATATGGTTTGTATAGATTATAATGGTCCAATAATTGATAATAAGAGCTCTGGTAATCTAGATCATGATTGCCTATTGCTATTTTTATTATATCGTCAATAGGCTTGGAAATGTCAAACCAGCACTGAGGAGAGATATTTTCAAATGTATAATCACCTAGACCTAATATAAGGTCAGGTTGTAACTGTGTTATTCTATTAATTGTTTTTTTAGTTTGTTCATTACACTTCCAATCTCCCACAGCTATAAAATTCAAATTATCAGATTCATTTTCTGATAGAGAATTTGTTGATTTTCCCAAACCATCTTTAATAGGTTTTTCTAGGTTAATTGTTTCATCTTCATTCATCTGGTCTGGAGTAACTGAATCTTGTCCATAATCACGGGGATCATAATAGTCTTCAGGAAATATGCCAAAAAAATCTTCCTCGCCTCCAAAGATAATTCCAATGTTAAATAAACTTAAGGTAGATAGCAGTAGAAATAATGGCAAAAAATAGAAGTTATTATAAATTTCTACCATAGTGTCAATAAATCTATATTTGGCCGGTATATAAGAATTGTAGAATAGATTATAATAATAAAATTATTAGTGATTTTAATCATTGTCTAGTAGGATTTAAATAATTTTTAGTAATTTCTTATTTCTGAGCTAAAAAAAAGATATAAAATTTATAATAATCTTTTATAAAGATTAAGCCAGTAGGTAAAATATGTATAGGACTATAATATCTGGTCTCTTTACTTTGTTTTTCTTTTCTAATATAACTTTGTTTTTAGGACACGCTTTTGGTGTGGATCACTTTAATGATTACCAATTTTTAAACATGTTTGGAGGCAAAGGAAGCGAAAATGGGCAACTTGTTGCCCCTCACAGCCTTGACATAGACAAAGAGGGAAATGTATATGTAACCGATACTGGTAATAATAGGATTCAAAAATTTGACTCTGATGGAAATTTTGTATTAAAATGGGGAGAAGAGGGTACTAACAATGGTCAATTTATCAAATTACATGATATAGCAGTCGATCCATCAGGTAAATATGTGTACACATTAGAGTTGAAAAACCATCGAGTCCAGAAATTTACTTCAGATGGTAATTTTGTATTAAAATGGGGATTTGAAAATACTGGAGGAAAAGGAGCTGACCGTACTCCACATCAGATTTCAATTGATAGCTTTGGATATGTTTATTTAACTGATAAAAATAGTCATCAAATAATTAAATTCGACAAAAATGGTAAATTTATCAAAGTCCTGGGAACCAGAGGCTCAGAAGCTGGACAGTTCTATCGACCACATGGTATAGTTTTTGATTCTAATAATAATATGTATATAACTGACATGAGAAACTCTAGAGTTCAAGTTTTAGACAAGGACTTTAATTTAATAACTCAATGGGGTTCTTATGGAACTGAATCAGGACAATTCTCACTCACTTTTCCAGGGATCGATATTGATGAAAATGCAGGTTTGGTATTCGTAGTAGATAAATTACTAACCAACATTCAGATTTTTGATCAAACTGGAAAATTCATTTCTAAATTTGGGTCTAAAGGAACTGGCGAAGGACAATTCAAAAGACCAGAAGATATTGCAATAGATCCTCAAGGTAGGATTCTTGTGTGTGATACAGGAAATTCAAGAATTCAAATATTTTCAAAGACTAACCTGACTAAAACGTCATAATCAATAAATCCAAAAATTTTGAATATTTCATTAAACCTATAGTATATGATGTTAAGTTTGCTGGAAAAATTGGTAAACAGATACCTATTGTTATCCTAGTTTAACAAAAGAAATATCCAAATTTACTCTAGAAATAATAGTCATCTCTAGAATAAAGCGGAAAATTTTGGAAAAAAAATATATTACATGTATTGAAAATCAATAACTTAATTGTATATAAATCTAAATTTGAAATAGTAGCTCTTATTTAAAAAAAAATTGCGTATAATTTATCTAAAAAAAATTATGGGGAAGGAACTGGTAGCAAAGAAATAATATTATTTAATTTGTCTAAGGTAGTATTTTTTACTTGTTCTGTAACGATGTTAGGATCTATAGCTTGACTAACTGATTGTTGCTGTAATTGAGATATTTTTTCTTCTATAATTTGTGGATTTATTTGTTCTTGTGGATGTTGAATAGAGTCACTGTTAACTTCATTGCTAGTTGAATCGTCATTATTGTTTGCTTGGAGTGGTGGTTGATTATTAATTTGATTAAATGATGTGACTGGATCTCTTTGTTCAGAAGTTAGATTCCAACTTAAATCTAACTTTTCTACCCATCCAGGATTAATGTTGGGTATTGGATAGACACCTTGTCCTCCCATACCATTGTATTTAATTATATCGTCATCAGTATTAAACATTGGATCGCCATCATTAGCATATTTTCCTGTTAACAATACAGTTCCAGCAATTTTGGCATCCTCAGACTTACCATCATTATTTGGATCTCCATCAACTACAATCATCCTATTAGAAAATTTACTTGAGACATATGCATAATAACCTCCGCCTTCTTTAGCTCCAAAATTTACTCCATGACAACCTGGATCACAAGGAAGGGTTTTTACAATAGTATTTGTCTCGGTATCAATAATAGCAATAGTTGCTGTTAATGTGTTAGCAGTCACAATGTATTGTCCATTAGGACTTACCGGAGTCTCAATAGGTAAAGCATTTCCTTTATCGGGTAAATCTATTGTCTTTAAAATCTTTTTGCTATTCATATCTATAACACTTATTGTACTTGAGAGGAAATCAGCTACGTAAGCAGTATTTCCATCAGGCATCATTCCTGTAGCAATAGGCATATGACCAGTCTCCGTTCGGTTTAGGATTTCTCCGTCTATTAAATTACTTGCGAGACCAATTATTGATGTGTCATCTGTTAAATGGTTAGTTGTAATCATTTTTCTTCCATCTGGGGTAATCCATGGCCCATGAGGTGATGTGGGATTTTGTCCTGAATCCTGCGTAGGTATTATTCTCAATATTTCAAATTTATTATTGTCCTTGTTGAATTTTAATTCCGCTACTCCCTGTTCACCACTTAAAGCAACATAAATTAAATCGTTTATTGGATTTGTAATCACGTGGGAAGGGGCATCACCTACTTTAGTGTCATCGAGCAATTTTCCAGTATGTCTGTCAAAAGCTGTGAGTCTATTGTCGAACCACTGTGTTTGGTAAATTATATCCTGTTGTGAATCACTCCACATATTATGTGGATTATTCATGTTAATTTGTGGTAAAGAGACTTTTCTTTCTATGATCCAATCTTCTACGTTGACTTTGGTAGCTGATCCAGGTTTGGATTTATTAGCGGTTTTTTCGAATTGTGTATTTATCCAAACTTCACCTACACCAGGCTCTAAAGGGGTTTGAATTGAATTCAATGGCATAGTATCTTTTCCTCCAATTGGATTCAACAGAAATGTTTTAAGATTCGTCTTCTCGTCTCCAAATTTGATATCCATTTCAGGAATCTCTAAGTTCCAGATTGGATTAGCACCACTATAGTCCTGCCAATTATTAGGATTATTTGCTATAAAGAAATTTCTTAAAAGGGCTGATGTAGTCGCTAGTGCATTAGCTTCACTAGGGTCAAGCAAAGTTCCAGTGTTCAAAGTCAATTTATCACCTAGATCTAACTCTTCAGTTTTAGGGTCGTCTACAATCATTCCTCCTAACATATATGGATGAATCTTACATGTGAATACATATAATCCTGGTTTTTCCAGCTCAACTATACCACCTCCTCTATATGAGGTCATTTGATCAAACGGCATATTTGGAGCACCAGTGGGCCAGAGAAGGCTTGAGATTGTATGTACTGTATTAGTACTTGACATAATAAATTGAGCTGTTCCTTTGGATTCTACTATTCCTAACGAATTAGTAATACCTGGAAGTAATTCTCCACCTACATTTCTAAACCACTGTCCCGGTTCATCAGTTATATCAAAAGTTATGAAATTCCCTTGAGAACTGAATCCTTTTTCTAATGCTTCTGAATCTTCACTACTTTGAGCATCACTAGAAGATGATTTAACTTCAACCAATGGCGAGACACCTGGAATACTCTTCGTATCACTACCAGCCGACCCAACTTTGAACTCTCCCATCATTCCTGCTTCCATATGAGCGAATACATGACAATGATATTGCCAAGTACCTATACCTACTTTATCACCTGCTTCCACGATAAACCAATGAGTTGATTGTGGATCTATTAATTTTGTATCGATAATATTTGTTGTACCAGGATCGAGCCATCTGTGAGCGTGAAGATGAAAAGTATGTTGGTGAGCTGCACCAAGTATATGAAATCTAACTAATTGATTAAGATCTGCTCCTAGCGTGGGATTAGTCCATAATGGTTTTTGATTATGGTTTGCATCTATTTCTTGTCCCCAAAATGTGGATCCTACCATAAACAACACATATTGTTTTTCTAAGTCTTCTATATCTACACTAACTACCTTACCATTTATCTGTGCCGGGACTTTTTCATTAGGATTTATTATTATTGCGCCAAATAGGCCTAGTGTCCTATAGTGTTCTCCATAATATTCAAAAGTACCTGGTTTTTCAGCTCTTATTTCCTGGGTTTTTTTAAGTCCAGTTTCATCTATGGAATGAAGAATTAGTACGTCGTGTTGTGTCATTTCTATTGATGGGCCTGGAATAGTAGCGATCTTTGGATATCTCTTCGTTAAATCTTCAACTGATTCACCATCTTGTAATACATGTTTTAACATTCGATATGCATATTGACCATTAGGCAATTTTTCTGCTTTTATCGTTACCTCGTTTACTTTTCCATATTGCGATAGAGTCGAATTAGGATGAGTGCCAATTTCGGAAGCTGATTCCACAGGAGTCGATTCTAATTCTCCTTTAGTATTATCAATTTTCTTAAGGTATTCATTAGATTCTATTTCTTTACCAATTTCCTTAGTAGCTTCTGCTATTTGTATAATGGGATGGACACTTTCTAATTTCATTTCAGTATTTTGAGATTTAGAAATCTGCATACTACTTCCTTTTTTTCCTTCACTATCGTCAATTTTGGCTGTATTAATGCTGTTTTGTACTCCTAATGTTAAAGTAGAAGTTAATAACATTACAGCAAAAATACCCATTAAAATATTTTTTAATAAATTATTCATTTTCATGAGCTCCATTAATTGCTGGGTGATTTCCCAGGAAAACTTTCTCCTACACTGTCTACTATGAACTCTCCTTTCATACCAGATAACAAATGAGAAGTCAAAATGTCACGATATTCTGCAACCCCATTTTTACCCTCAATTGTGAAAACATGATTTTCTAGAGGGCCAAATTTCTTTTTAGATATGATGTTAGTTGTGCCTGGTTCTAACCATTGGTATCCAGTCAATTCAAAAATATGAAAATCAGTTCCCATCCCGTATAAATGAAATCGGACTAAGTCACCATCTTTCAAACCAATAGTAGGATTTTCCCATAAGGCCGTTCGCATAGCATTATTATTGTAATCTATTTGGTCACACCAAAAAGCATCATCCGTAACATAACATAGAATGTCCTTTGATATGTCTGCAATTTCTATTTTCGTGGGTTTACCATCGATTAATCCAACGGTTTTACCAGTAGGACTATCGATTACCAAGGTTCCAAACAATCCTATGGTTTCTGCTCCATTCATATTTGTCCCTGGTGCATTACTATGACCTAAACTAAATCCCAATGTGTGATCATGATATGGCCATGTACCAGCTGTGCCTGGCCCGGCTGTCCAGTGATATTTAATTGATTGCCCAGGTTTAACACCTTCATCACGCAATCCATTTAACATACCCAATGTTCCATCACTTGCTATTGAATAATGGATTCCGTGGACATGAATTGAAACCATGCCCGGTGCTCCTGTATTATCAGGATTTTTTAAAGTTAGTTCAACTGAATCGCCTTCTTCTATAAGGAGAGAAGGTCCGGGTATGGTAGGTCCAGGGGAATATTTTTTTGTAATATTATTTAAAAATTCACCAGTATTCGAGTTAAAAAGTAGATGTTGATCTAATTGATACCCATAAAGATCTCCACCTCCACCTGATTTTTCAATTTTTTGCACAGACATCTCAATTTTATGGAGTACTGCATATGGATAAATTGGATCTCCAGAATCTTCTTGAGTTTGTGCATAAATTGAATCAAATACTTGGTCTATATTTCCAAAAACAAGTATTGATGCTACAAAAGCGATCAACAATATAGAAAAATGGTGGTAATAATTCATTAGTAGAAAAAGTAAAAATGTGGATATATAACAATGGATTAATAGTTCAAATGAATTGTAATTTAATAATTACCTTACAAACTATTAGATATCATTTAAATAGAAAATTTACACTTTAAAAAACCTACATCCAGAATAACCTGAAGTAATAGTTTATAATTTTTTAATTCCGTCACTTGCTGTATTTTGAAATTGTTTAATCCATAGTCTATTTTAAGGAGCTTTGTAAGTAGTTTAATGTATTACAAAATCATTTACAATTGTAAACTTACTGAGTCCAATTTTGCTATCAATACCTAGTTATAGTAAGTATTTTATTTAATGATCTTCTAGGCCTACGAGTAACAATTCAATACTAAAACATATGTACTAATATATCATAAACAAACCTACCAATTTCCAATTGCCAATGATAGGAATAGGTAAATCTTGCTCCATTTTATTTACTTTTTATTAGAAATAGTTTTTTGATTTAAATCAGTATTAATACAATATGGCTTTACTGGCTGAAGTATAATTATTTGCTTTTGGGAGAAAAATACAGATTGAAAGTTAAAGAATATAGTTATACTATATGAATATTAAATTTTAGAGCTAGTAACGATCAGGCCATTGGTTTGCCCCCAGGATTAATATTATATCACGATTTACTTTATATCTGTATACTATGACTGAGATGATTTTAAATTTACAGTCAGCAAAAACTGTTAATGAGAAAATTGTAATTTTATACACACTATATAGAAGAGTTAGCTCAAGAGCGATAGTTGTACCATTGTACCATTGTTGATTATTTTCTTTGAATACGACTCATAATTTCATTAGCAATTCTTTGTTTATTTTCAACTTCTACAATTACTTCTTTAAATTTGAATTCCTCATTTAACTTTAGAGTAATGCATCTGTTTTTGCGGTAAAAGGCATAAAATACTCTCCCTTTACCCACGACATAAAAAATTCCAATCTTTCTATTTGCGATGGATGTTCCTACAAACTTTATTGTTTTAGTTTTATCAATTTTAACTTCATTTGTTAGAACTTCATCAATTGCTGAATAAGGAATTTTTATTTTATTAGTAAAAGGAAGAATTACCCCAAAAAATCCTTTAAGCGTTAAAATCAGATAATCATTATGTTCTAAACTAACATTCATCATAATACTAATCTAATAGCAGTTAAAAATAAAAAATTTATGAACTAGGGAAAAAGAGAAGGTAACTGAAAGGGGGGAAACAGCCCTTGTGTAGGTGATTTTTCCTCTAAGGATGGTGATCCCTTTGATCCAAATGTTTCATTGTCTAGCGTTGGTGGTGGTTGTTGAAGTTGTGGTGGTTGTTGTTGTTGGTTGTCTAGCGTTGGTGGTGGTTGTTGAAGTTCTGGTGGTTGTTGAAGTTCTGGTGGTTGTTGAAGTTCTGGTGGTTGTTGAAGTTCTGGTGGTTGTTGAAGTTCTGGTGGTTGTTGAAG
>JAATVK010000277.1 GCA_014523485.1 Nitrososphaerales archaeon TH5894 | reverse complement strand
TTTTTAATTTTATCAACTAGGCTAAGAGCATCACATCCAGCCTCTGTAGTTATATAAAGCAAATGATTCTTATCTAAAGGCATAGTAATGCGTTTTATCTTTTCATATTCAGCAAGTACAAACTTCCCTTTTCCGATCTTATTTTCGAGCGTGCGGCGCATTTTCCACGCACCAAGTGCAATTTGAAGAGAATGTTTGCTTTCTTCTTTTGTTAGGAGATTTGTCACTCCGGGTCTATGTTCAGAAAAAAGAAATATGTTATCATCAATATCAAATATTGTTACAAAACGGATAGCTGGATCAAGACTCATAATTTGCTCTCCAATTTTTTTATAATCCATTCTTAAATAGTTAGTTATGTCTGTATAAAAAGTTTGTAGCATAAAGTTTACTTATCACGTTAGAAATGATTCTAATTCTAACTTTCTAGATGACCTGATTAATATATCTTTGTGCAGGAGCTATAAATCTAATTTGGTATTTAATCAACTCTAGATAAAAGCAATGACAAATTATAAGATAAAGCCTAATAAATTCTGATAGATAAATAATGATCTACTTGCGATTGAAAATTAGTATAATATATTAATGAATTAAAACTATTTTACATTTAATTATATAAATAAAATATATCTCTATTATTCCATCTAAATGGGATTTGAAGTCTATATTAATTTTTTTTAATTACTGACAAGTATTTTTCTATTTTCTCTTATAGAACTGAACTCTGGTTACCTTGTTGTTGTTGTGATTGTTGTTGTGGTGATATTATCTGATTTTGTTGTGATATTATCTGATTACTACCTTCTACGATTTTTTTTTCAAAAGGTACAGTTGTTTGGATTATTATAGTTGTTTTTGCTTCTCAGATTGGCATTAGTATTGTTTTAGTTCCGAACCCTGGAAAGATTAGCATATGTTGATCTTGTCTATCATATTTTGTAAAGGTTAAGTGCTGACTTGTCAATTGGGAATGTAGTTTCAGATACTCCCAAGGTGATTTACTGAGAAGGAATAGTTGTTTATTTATAATTATAGGTTCTGGTGTACCGGTAAATTCTGCCTTAGTTTGATTCGTTGAATTTCACTAAAATTAGATTGACCAATAACTGGAACAATAAAAATAGATATGGATGTGATTCAATAATAATGGTCCATAGTCTCTACATCTATATAGATACAGTAAAAATTATACAAATATCTATGATTAAACTCTAATTACAAATAGCAATAATCAATGTCTGTAGTGAGAGGCAAATGTATTTATTTCTTGGGAACTTAAATCATTAAGGAATTGATTTCGATGTAATTTTCCATATATTACGATATCTCGAGCTAACATTTGTATTCTACGTGATAATGCCTCGTTTGTAATATTTCCATTTGAACTAAAGTCTTTTTCTCCGTTTATAGAGATGCCATAAGGCATACTCCATCCATAACATTGTCTTACTGCTGTGCGCATCTGATCCATTACTGTCAATCCTTTTTCATGAGAGGCACATATATACCCAAAAAGTTTTCCTGCGAAATCCGACCAAAAGTAATCTAGAAAATTTTTCATCGAACCAGCCATAGAACCATGATAATCCGGAGTGGAGAGAATAAAAGCATCAGCCGACTTCACCATTTTTTCAGCTATTGAGATTTCGGTTTTTTTATCATGTTCTTCATAATACAAAAATGGTAGTACAATTTGTTTTAAATCCAAAATTTGAATTTCTGCACCATACCTTGTCTTTATTATTTCAAGTGTTAATTTCAAGGCTCTAGTACTGGTGGATTCTTTTCGCATACTAGAAGCAACTCCTAAAACATTAATTCTTTTATTTGATATCACATTAATTTGTTATCTTCTATATTTTATAAGTCTAAAGGTTTACAAATTATAAAATATAATATAATAAAACAAAAATTTTTTCTTCAAAAATATTTTACTATAGTAGTGACTATATTTCCATTTATATATGTTCTTACTATTACAATTTAATAACAATAAGTTATTTTTATAATTATAAAATCGCTTGCTTGTTTTGGTTTAATTATAAATCTATAAATTGCCTATCCTTTTGAGGCAGTCTGTTGTAATATTTCTTTTTTGAATCACTAAATCCATCAGCAATCGAAAATAATTTTTATAATTTGTAAACTGATTATTATATATAACTTGATATGAAATAACGTTTATGAATACGAAAGGTCAACAAGAAAAGGTGGCTGTTATTACTGGTAGTTCTTCAGGTATAGGTTTTGAAACCTCATTATTGCTTTCAAGAAATGGCTTTTATACTTATGCATCTATGAGAAAATTAAATAAATCAAAGAAACTAAATGATATTGTTGAAAAAGAAAAACTTCCTTTAAAAGTCTTAGAATTAGATGTAACAGATGATAAGTCAGTTAAAGATGCCATTAGCCAAATCAAAGATGAAAGTTCAAGAATTGATGTATTAGTTAATAATGCTGGATATGATGTAATGGGAGCTGTAGATGATATATCCATTGATGGCTTTAAATCACAATTTGAAACTAATCTATTTGGTGTGATCAGGGTTACTAATGAAGTATTACCTATAATGAGAAATCAAAGAGAGGGTAATATAATAAATATAAGTTCTGTTGACGGAAGAATAGGAATCCCTCTAAACTCTGCATATATTAGTAGTAAATTTGCTTTAGAAGGATTATCTGAATCAATGAGATATGAATTAGAACAATTTGGAATAGATGTTATATTAATAGAACCAGGAGTGGTTAAAAGTAATTTCTTTGAAAATGCAGATGTAGTAAATAATAATACAAGTAATAAAATCTCACCATATTCACAAATAACTCAAAAACTATTTGAAGGTTTTGAACCTATGCTTAAAAGTAATTCTTCTTCATTCCCATCAGATGTAGCTCAGATAATTTATCAAGCAATAAAATCCAATAATCGAGAAGTACGATATTTAGTCGGAAAGGATGCAGTTTCAATTATCAATGCACGACAAAAATTATCAGATAAAGAATTTGAGAATTGGATAAAAGAAAGTCTCTTACAGCAAAAAGGCTTCATACGCCAATAATAAAATTGCTATAAATTAGAATAAATAAAGATTTGTACTATGTTTATTGGTATTGACATATTTAATATGCCTTTTTTAGCTAAATTATTGACATTGTTGGTTATTTAAAACATTAAAATAAATGATAATTGCTTTCAGATCGGTAGATGTAATAATTTATTGTTTTAATATTTATTACTATAATATTATTTAATTTAACATATTGGTGAAAGTATCTAATGAAAAATTATAATTCTAGATCGGAAACTAAAACTTTGGAAGAAAAATGCGAAATATTAGATATTTGGGATGTTCTAGGTAGAAGATGGTCATTACTAATATTAAAAAATTTAAGTATTAAAAAGGTAGTTAGATTTAATGAATTAAAAAGAAGTATAAAAGGAATTAGCAGTACAGTTTTATCTGATAGATTATCAGAACTGGAACAAGAAGGTTTAATTACAAAAAAAATATATCCTGAAATCCCACTCAAAGTTGAATACGCATTAACAACCAAAACAAAAGATCTCGAGCTGATTTTGCAGAGTCTTAATAAATGGTGTAAAAAATGGGAATCTAAAAATTAGATTTATAATTCAATATCATGATTTATACAATATAATGAATTGAGGTAGGATGTAATTAAGAGAATCTATAACAAGATAAATTATATATTGTAGATAAATTTAAGGATAAATCGAAGAGTAATGTTCTATTGGACAACTCATTTAGATAATCTATTTTCAATCATTAATTAGTAATCATGATCATGTAGACAAATAATTTGATAAAGGGTTGGGCTATACAAGCATTCTATCTTCTTTGCCATTATCCTATCTATCTTCCAATTGGATACCCCAGTTATCAATAATAACAAAATCAAATATTACTTCTCCATTCTAAGTGATTCATTGTATTTTCCCCGTTTAAACACATATGCATTTAAGTCATATTACGATTTTTGTACAAAAAAATTTTAAAGATAAAAAATGGATCTAAGAATCATGTTAAAGGTGAACTAAAGCATCAACTGATTGGATGGAGATTATACCAATCTTTTTTTCACTTTTGTCATTTATATGTTTGAGTTTTTTAATTAAATCTTCTAAAATATCTGACTCTGCGATTGTAACTATAGTTTTACGATTTGATGATATTGTTGCGGTTTGTCCTCCTGCTTTCCCTGACCTTATTTTTTGTTTAGATTTTCCATAACCATGAGAGTCATATAAGGTTGCCTCTAATTGTAAATTCTCAATTTCTGATATTATTTCATTAACTTGTTCTGGACTGACAAAAATTTCTACTTTTTTTAAACCTGCAGAAATTTTATTTCTATCAGTCTTTTTAGATTCTACTATCTCAAACGGTAAACCAAATTTTTCTGACAATATAAAATACAACCAATCGAAAGTAATAAAGTATTTGTTAATAGAATTTATCAGCTGATAATTTATAGATTTAATCTTTCAATCTAAAATAAGAAGTTTATTTGTAAATACAAAAAATCAATTAAAACTAGATATGATTGCTATATTACAAAATATTACAAGAAATCAGAAGGTTCAAAAATCTGTTAAGGAAAGTTATTAGTATGAATTACAATAAACTAAACCCAGAGGAAGAACGAGTCATTATATATAAAGCAACTGAACCTCCTTTTACTGGTGAATATGACAATTTTTACGAAGAGGGAACATTTATCTGTCGCAGGTGTAATATGCCTCTCTTTTCATCAAAAAGCAAATTTGATTCTGGATGTGGATGGCCAAGCTTTGATGAATATTTTCCCAATGCAATAAAGCATGTTCCTGATCCTGATGGAGTAAGAACAGAAATTGAATGCGCAAATTGCAATGCGCATTTAGGACATGAGTTTCTTGGAGAGCAGTTGACAGACAAGAATACACGGGAATGTGTCAATTCATTATCTATCCGTTTTATCCCAAAGGACAAGGAGTTACCAAAATAAATGAATAATAATAATAAAAATAAAACTGAAATAGCTACATTTGCCAATGGCTGTTTTTGGTGTACAGAAGCAATCTTCAAAAAAATTAAAGGTGTCAAGTCTATTTTACCTGGATACACTGGAGGAACATTAAAAAATCCCTCTTATGAGGAAGTATGCACTGGTAAATCTGGTCATGCAGAATCAATTCAACTAGAATTTGATCCCCAAGTTATCCCTTTTGAAAAGATCCTTGATATTTTTTGGCATACTCACGATCCGACAACGCTTAATAGACAAGGTAATGATATTGGCACTCAATACAGGTCTGCAATCTTTTATCATGATGAAAAACAAAAGGAGATTGCAGAGAAATCAAAAAAAGACCTAGAAAAAGAAGAAATTTACAAAGATCCAATTGTGACAGAAATTACCCCTTTTAAGAATTTTTATACTGCGGAGAATTATCATAAAGATTACTATGAAAAACATAAAGATGATCCATATTGCAATTTTGTTATTAATCCCAAACTACATAAGCTGCTTCAAAAATATAGGAATGAAGTAAAAGAAGAATATAATAAGTAGCTTCTATTAATGATTAGGATATTATTGTATGAATCTTATGAAATAATATTATGGGTTAAATCCAATTCAATTTAATAAGACGTTATTCCGAGTAGTGCCAGACTTCCTTGCCTTCGAATTTTTATTATTAGACATAGTCTAAAAAATAATGTTAATAATAGATGTAAGTCAAAGAAGAATCTCGATTGACGCTATAGGAGCTAGTAGATATTTGAGAATATGAAATGTAATATCTAACGACTGAATTTAATAATTAATTTTTTAGTAAGTGTGAATATTATAACCTAAATTCTTGATATCATTAAGGAAATTCCATTCTTTTCTTACGTCAAACCTATTTTTTGCAATACGATAAAGTGCTCTTGTAATCTTATTTTTATCTTTTACAAATGACGTAGGAACATGCATTGCTATCAAGAATCCTTTCGTTGCAAACATTTTTTTCCAATCATTAGGATATGGTAAATGTACAGGAGTAAAATCAAGTGGAATTAATTCATGAGGTGATTTATTTTGAAAGTTCTTATCCTTCCAAAGATATCCTATATATCCAGGACTTGATTCTAAAGGATCTTTTCTTTTTGGTCTAATTACATTTTCCATAATTGCAGGATCATATGTTCTTCCGACTACTATAAAGGAAGTTCCTCCATATCTCTTAACTGATTTTGATTTTTGTTCTATTTCTCTTTGATTTAAATTTTTTTTTCTAAAAAAACCAATCAAATGCACTTGAAGTATAGTTTTTTCAGAGTTATATCCAAATAATTTTAAAAATTGTTCGATCTCGCTTCTTCTATTAGGTAGAACTTGCGTAGATACAATTTGTTGCTTATTAGATATATCTGATATTGATGATTGTAACGCTCTTTGTTGCATATTCCTTTTTCGGTGTGTTATTTGATTATTCTTATTATCCTGACGATCATTCATACTATTATTTTGTTTTCTTTATTAATAACGGATGTATTATTATCAAAATTATAAATTATTGCTTGAAACTCAATTTTTTTATTATAAAGATGCCTAAATCTATTTTTCGCCAGGTTTATCTATTACATAATCTGCATGATATTGTTCTTTTTCCATTTGGAATTTACGATCTATTGAGATATTATTGTAATCGCTTGAACCACCACAATAAGCATCAGGATATCTTTAATTTCAATTTTTGTTGTTTCCTTCTCTTATTTCCAGCTTCCATCTATATTTCTCTCAGAAAATATTTTCTTATTTTTTTGTTTGGTGAACTTGTTTGAAATGGTTAAGATTTTTATTATTAAATAATGGTCATTAATCTTATATTGTAACATAAATTAACTTAATTTTGTTGAATTATTAGATGGATAATATACATTCACTATTTTTTGTATAGCAAATCTGAAATCTTTATTTAATGTTTATACTATTATGATCTTAATTTGGCACTATGACAACTTTATTTTTTACATAGCGATATTCTTAAATGGTAATTGGGATACTTGCCTTATTATTGACGTTTGTCTATTCACCATATCATTATCATAATATTAAAAAAATTATAAATTTACCAATGATAGAGAACTTTAACTTATTATGACAATAGTTAAGACTTTATAATGATTTTTAATATGACATGCTGTTCTTCATTCTCTAGGTCATATTTAAATAATTTCTTTTAGTGAGGAACAACCAATACTCTTTTGATCATGTTTATTAAATTTAGTTTTTTATATTGTTTAATGTGATTATAGTGAAATTAACTCATTTATCACAAGTAAATGAATGAATAAAAAGATATAAGGTTAAGGACGTTATGATCTATAAAATTTGATAGAAAACGATGATAGAAATAAGATACAAGACAAAATCATAAATTCCAATTGTGTATATTGATTTTATAATAAAAGCAATTTTTAGATATCATCTCGAAAGAAGATACTATTTTCAAGGTTTTGCTCGTAGATTATCTTAACCTTTACTATTAAATGTTATCCAACTATTTTATACTTTGTAGATTATAATATTATACAGAAGGAGGGATGTAAGTCTCAAATACTGTGTAGGTGTTGAGTCGATGGATAAAATCGTTGTCTTGGCATCTATTTTTATAATAAAACTATAATGAATGAGAATTTCATTGGATTAAATATACAATACCTCTATATTTTATTAATTTTCCATGAAACTATAGCTTTTTATTTATTCTCTCTCTTGCATTGAGAATTTTTCTATAATTATAATTTGTTTATAAGATAAATAACAATAACAACTTGTCTTTTTTATTCACATGATTAGTGTTTAATTCTTCTATCTTATATTCAAAGTCGGTAAGTTGTATTTATATAAAGTAGGGTTATATTTTTTGGAAAATTTGGTTTTGTTGATATATCGTTCTTTAATTCAGTTCGACTTATGTATTATAATAATTATATAGCCCAACTTACAGTCTTAGTTAATGATGTTATCTGCAAAGGCTACAAAAACTCTATTAAAAATTATTAAAATGGATATTTCTTTGATTTAGTATTTTTTTATTGGTATGTTATTTTTTATGTTAGTTCATGATATGCTAACAGATGAATCTTGGACAACAGCAGAATATTATACAAAGTATGGATTTTTAGCATCGATTGATTGTTGGTAAAATAAATGAATGGGTGTTAAATTAGCCACATAACACCCATTGTGTTAACTTCTTTTTCGGATATAGTTGTGTAATATAATATATTTACAATAAAAAATAAAAAGATTACAGATTTTTTGAGTATTAAAGATATTCTCTAACACCCACAAGGACGACTGTCCTCAACGACAAGGAGATTTTTTTATATTATAACACGAGAATGTAGAATAAGACTATTGATTGTTGAATGGTAAAATTACCTAAGTAACAATAATGATTTTAAGAGGAAGAGTATATTATTGATTATCCAAAAAAGGTTTTGAAAGTTTTATACAGCTCTATAGAGTTGTAATGTCTATTTAGTGTTTTGATAAGCCACGTTGAATAATATTTTTCATTAAATTTGCTTCATTTAAAAATAGTTTGTAGTTCGAAGTTTTAATTACTTGACTTGAGACATTCTATGTTATTACAAACTCATAAACTTTATAGTTTATCAACGAAAAATCGATAACAATTTTAAATACTTGGTGAATCAATAGACCAAAATTTTCATTAAGTCACGAATTTAATTTAGATTTTATCCCCATGTGAAATAGATTTTGATATACTTTCATTCACTGCACTAATTAGTTTAAATATCGAAACACGTTTTTTAAGTAAATTAAATTTATAATTACATTTCAAGTCACCGAAATCACTCATTATGATTACATTTAGCTTTGGATTTATTTCTAAGAGTTTAGTACCGAGAAATAATCCATTCCTGTCAGGCATTTTGTCACCGGTAATTACTAATGAGTATCGATTAGTATTTTCCTTGATATGTTGATATGCCAAAGAAGGATCAGTAAAACTAGAAACATCGTAACCACTCATTTTTAAGGCCTCGCTATATACATTAATTAAATCTGGGTCATCATCAACTATGATGATAGATTTGTTAAACATTATTAACTAGTTTAATATAAAATCGTATTTAAGTTTCAATCATTTCACATGATTAAATAATGATATAGGGATGGAGTACTAAACCCTTATTGCTTAATAGATTTACTATTAGAACCTATGAGATGACTATTCGTCATAGTCTTTTAGAATGACCCAAAAATGGGACACCCTCTAGAAGAATTGGAGGCTATGACAGACTTGTCAATCGTGATATTATGTAAGAGATTATAGAGGATTAAAACAAACGGTATATATTTTGGTGAATAATTTATAAAAATATTAAAAAATTTTTATTCTAACATTACTAATAATAGAGATATCAGTATTTGAAATGTAAATTCCCAAGAATTGACAGTAAAGGATAGTAAATCAAAAATAAAATTGAAAAATGAAAATACAATTTGCATATTTGATAATAAATGTAATAAAGTTATTACAAATAGTAATATAATCAAAGTTCTTAATTAAAACGATTATGAATATTGTAAAAAATAAAAATTATTTTTTATCATTATCATTTTATCAATTATTATATTCTTTTCTATTTATGCACTATTCAAAACAAATTATAAACAAGAGAATAAAAAACACGATAATATAGAATTTGAAGGGATAGTTAATCATATTGTTGATGGTGATACATTAGATATCAATGATAATCGAATAAGATTATCATTAGTAAATACTCCGGAACGAGGTCAAGAAGGATATATGAAAGCCAAGAAATTAGTTCAAAGTTTATGTCTAAATAAAAAAGGTGAAGTTGATATTGATGATGGACAGCGAAGAGGAGACAGATATGGAAGAGAGCTTGGTGTAGTTTATTGTGATGGAATAAATCTGAATAAAGAATTAATAGAAAATAAATTGGCAACAATATATTCTACATATTGTGATATCTCAGAATTTTCAAATGAAGAGTGGACAAAGCCTCATTGCCATTAAATGAATTTATTTAATAGTTAGTAGAATATAATTGACTCAAGTATAGATTAAATTCGTTATTTTTTTTCATGTGTTTAACTGTGTTTAACTGACAATTTGATATATTCAAAAATTATGATTCTAATTATTGTTGCATATTATTACATTTGAACTTCCTCTTTTTTATATTATAATTAAATATTATGTTAGACATTAACCTATA
>JAATVK010000276.1 GCA_014523485.1 Nitrososphaerales archaeon TH5894 | reverse complement strand
TGACAAAACTAGGTTATTGGGCTTCACAAGAACAATATTCAATGACAGATTTGTTTGAATTTGTAAAAGAAGCAGAAAAGGCTGGATTTGATCAAACTATGACAAGTGATCATTTTCACCCATGGTCACATAACGGTGGCTTTGGTAACTTTACATGGGTTTGGCTAGCGGCTGCCGCTGAAAGAACAAAAAATATGAAATTCATAACTGGAGTCACTGCAGCTGTATATCGATATAATCCTGGTATAATAGCACAAGCATTTGCTTCTTTAGATGTATTATATCCAGGACGAATAGGATTGGGAATAGGTACAGGCGAAGCTATGAATGAAGTTTCTGTAGGTTTTGATTGGCCTTCCGCAGACATAAGACTAGAACGAACAACTGAATCTATTAAAATAATAAAAAAATTATGGAATAAAGAAAGTGTTAGTGGTGACAACGGCAAAGAAATAAGCTTATCAAATAATAACAATAAAAATAACAATAACAATAATGGTTTTGTAAACTTTAATGGTCAATATTTTAAGGTAAATAATGCCAAGCTATATACACCTCCTTCTACAAATATTCCTCTTTATATGGCAGCTTCTGGAAAAGAAGCGATTCAAACTGCTGGCAGATTAACGGATGGATTGATAACTACTTCCAAACCAAATAATTCTAATGAGGTATTTGATCTATTTAATAAAGCAGCAAAAGAAGTAGGAAAGGATCCTGATATACTGGAAAAAATAGCAAAACCAAAAATTTCTTATTCTGAAGATTATGATAAGGCTTTCAAATCCTGTGAATTTTGGAGAACCTCTCAAATCGATAATGCATTTGATCGAGATATAAGTGATCCAAGAATATTAGAAAAAATAGCAAAAGAAGAAGTATCAGATGATGAATTAAGAAAATCGATACTAATAATTACCTCAATAGAAGATTTAATTAAACCAATAGAAGAATATTTTAATGCTGGCTTTACCCAAATATATACACACAGTACTAGTCCTGATGAAATTGAATTTATTAAAAAGTTTGCAAATAAAGTATTACCATATTTTGAAGAAAAAGAGATAAATAAATAATTATATTTTAATTTTAGATTACTATTTTTCTATAAAAGTTTCTATTTTCTTTTCTGAATCTTCAGCTTTAATAAAAATAGGAACATTCTCAATACCTGTTGCAATATAGCTAGACAAAAGCCAGTCTCCTGGAGCAAACTCCAATGTTTTTTCTAATATTTGATTATCTATGTTAAATGTATTACTTACAACGTTTCTATCATAAGGTCTTGGCAATGTTCCCACAAAATATGTATGAAGCTGTTGTAATGCACTAGTATTAAGATAAGCAATTCTCTGTGTTGCAATACATCCTCCTAACCCATATTTTCTTCCTTGTCTAAGTAATGTTTCTAGTCCTTGGCTACATTCTTTATCAATTCCTCTAGCATTTGATAAATCTTGTACAAATTCTTGCGCCTCATCAAATACAGAAAGAATATAGGGTCTCACCTTAAATTGCCTTTTTCTTTTATAAAGGAGTTCGCGACTTAGAGTTAATGCAATATTCTTGATTGTATATGGATCAGATATTGAGATACATATTAATCTTGTATCTCCTTCAAGTATTTCAATTATTTGATCTAACGTTAGACCAGAATCATAATTTATGTTATTATTATCCTTATTAGTAGTATCATTTTTCTTCTGTTTTAGACGACCTCTCAATGTATCCCTACTTGAAGCCCACGCATATAATCCTGCTTTATCACTAACTTTAAAAGTTTTCATTGCTTCTATTGCAGACATACTTAAAATCTGTACAAATTTTTCATCAATAAAACTGGATTCAATTAGATTATTTTGAGTCATATAATCAAAAAGTTTTGTATATATTTGATTTATAGCATCCATGTAATGAGGTTTACCTGTACTTTCATTCTTTAAATCCTCTAATTCTTTAAGTATCTCTTTGCAAGTTGGTATTACAGACGATGGTTTAACAAAATATGTGGTTATTCCTTTTTCAAATACTTTTAGCAAGCCTTTTTTAGCTCTTTCATCTTCTTCAAACTCTCTTGGTTTCACAACAGAAATATAAAATTGCTCTGCATTATTTGCTGGACTTTCTAGAATAATCTTTGATTCTATTAACTGGTCAGCAAATAACTCTGCAAGCAAAAATGGATACTCACATGAGATATCAAATAGTAAAATCTTTGTATCTTTAGTATGTAACAATATTTTTCTTAAAATATTTGAGAGAAGATTGCTCTTTCCTCCACCAGTAAATGCAAAGATACCAAAATGATACCGAACTAAATTATCAAGATGAACATAAATAGGAATTTTATCTGTAGAGTTTTCAAACATTTTTATTATTCCTAATTCTGGACCTTCAGATTTAACACAATTATTGTTATTAGCATTCCAGTTCATTTTTTTCATTACTTTTTGATTATACATTTGACTAACTGTCTTTGCATTGAGAAGAAATACAGTATCTCCAATTATAGGATAAGAGAACCCTTTGACATATTCATGGTTGGTCTCTCCGTTATCTGTAGTATTTATTAATAAATCATAATTAATTGGAATTGCACTTATTTGTATCATCATAGTAGATTTATCATCTGTATCCCAATCTTCAACAGATTGTTCAATAACTTCAAATTGCATTGGATAATATGTAGAATCTGATAATCCTCTCATTCCATAATGATCAGGCCATATTCTAGATACTACAAACAAAGTAAAATATTCCGAATTATTATTTTGTTGGTTATTGAATTTTGATTTAAAGTTCTTGACAGCTATAATCATACCTTCTTCTAATAGACTCATAATTTCCTTGTGATATTGTACTTTAATTCTACAATCATATTTTGCAGATATTGGGGCATTTTCTGATGTATTATTTATTCGAGTTGGAATTACAGCACTTAATCTCCCTTTAAATTTTCCATCAAAATCTGTAAAAATAGGAAGAATATTATTATTATTATTTTTATTATCTTCTGTTTGACTCAAAATCTTGCCTCTTCTCTCTAAATGTATTCATGTAATATACAAAGTTTTTCAGATTTTTATTGCATGTTATCAAATGACTTGTTGAATCTACAATCTTTCTAAACTCTTGATTATGCCACTTTGCTATTTTATCTGCAACAAATAAAGGTCTATTGTATCCAAAAGTTTCACCTATATTTGAATGACTCATTGATTTTAGTATAATAAGTAAAAGATTTTGTAGGTCATTTTTAATTTTGTTATTCCTAAATAGGAGAAATTTCACTTTTTCTGTACTACCATACTCATGCTTCATTTCTATACTATTTTCATTTTGATCCAAGTCAAATTCTGGATAAACAAGTCTGTCGATAGCTAAAACATTACTTCTAAGTTTTTCATCTTGTCTTGAACTAGCTAATTGTACAAAAGATCTAAGAAATAATTGACTTTGTATAATTTTGTTTTTAATTGCCCCACTAACATATCCTCTTCTTTTCTTAAAATCTGGAATTGCCATTACAAAAGACGAGTCGTATTCTACTAAACCCCAAGGTACATTTATTTTATCAGAGTTTAGCATACTCATAACTTGGAGTAGCATTCTATCAGTATTAGGTATCTTGTTAAGATTATCGTAAATTATATTATAGTTGGTCCAAATATTATTCATTAAACAAATTGGTATAACATGATTTTTGAATTCTTGAGCTGCAGTATCCTTTGTTATTCCAATTAAAATGATTTTATTCTTCCAGCATTCTTCTATTAACATATAAAGTGTAAATAGTGTTAAAAATGAGAAATCAAGTGTAGTTAACCATTTTTTCGTTCCGGATTCATTATCTAAAATAAAATGTTCTTTATTTTCTCCAAATATTTTTTCACCTATTATGGTTACAAGTATTTTAATCCTTGACCATGAAAATCTATATCTTTCAACAATTTTATACTTCCCTTTTTTTACTTCCTCAAGTATTCCTTCATCTATCGAACTGTGGACATATCTTTCAATTCGTTTTCTTATCTTTTCTTCATTGTTAATTCTAAGAAATAAAATAATTTGAGTAATATCTAATTCTTGATTTTCTCGAGATAATAAATTGACAATTGCATATCTGAGATAATCTCCTCTTGGAGATGGTAAGTTTAACTTATCATGTATGATATTGTGTCGTGCTATTATTATATCATTGACATCAATTGGCATATCATCTATTTTATAATTTAGTATTGATGAGTTGGTATCCCAAGTTTTTCTATTTGATGTATCATACAACAAACTTGAATACATATTCGATAGACTTCTATCCATGAATATAATATCATACTTTTTAGTAGATGCATATTTATAGGATAGATAAAATTCTGAAAAGGTCATGAGAAGGTTGGCTATATTTGTATTGTTTATTATGATCTCTTCAGTCATAGGTTTCATCAAATTTACTTTTCCCTCTTTATCATGAAATGTATGATCTATTTCAGGGATTTTGTCAATATAAACAGGAATACAACTAGAAATATCTAGAGAATGGTCAATAAAGCGATTTTGATAGTTTATTTTCAATTTGCCTTTGTATTGTTCTGAAAACTCGATAGAACCATCACAAGAATAAGCACCAGCGTAAAAAATGACCAAATCAAACAATGGTTTAGAATACTCTGATCCATCTACTGCAACAAAATGGAGAATATCTTTTCCAAAAAAATTTTTTGCAGTATAATATGCGTTAGTAAAATCATATTTATCAACTATTAAATCCTTAAATAGATAATTATAGAAATCAGTAACCTTTGAAAATTTTAGTTGATAATCATCTATTTGGTCTAATGCTGTTTTTCTCAAAATGTTTCCCGTTTTAGATATTCTAGATCCTAAAAGTGATGGTTGGTAATCATTCAAATGGTAATTTGTTAAATAATATTATTATAAGGTTTTCTATTATATTTTATTAATTTTCTCTACTTCTGCAATGGTGTTAACTTTTTAATTATACAAGATCATAATGTAATGAAATTTTTCAGATGGATATTGTTACATTGGATATGAAGATTCTATAAATTTTATCTCATATTTTTTTATACCTAACTTCTCTTTCAATCTAGTTATGCTTTCTAGGAATGGTTTAAAATGATTCAGTAAATTTATTATCTAAAAACTGATTAGGCATGATTAATTATACCATAAATCCCATACCTTAAGCGGTTATTTTCATATTAAATTCCAAGACAATTTGTGCTTAATTAATAACAGATTGTAACAATTAAAAACAATTGTAACAAGTTGTATCAATTGAAAACAGACAGATATACTTTATTCTATAGCATACTATAACATACTATAGAAAAATAATAAAAGCGTTGACTGCAAATAAGTTTTATGAAATGCTAAATAGAAAACAAAAAGAAGAATTGGTTATCAAAATGCTCAAAGAAGAATATTATTTACGTGAAATAGCAAAAGCAGCTCACATGTCATTTTCAGATATAGGAGAGATCAAAAGAAGGATATTTGGAGAATCTGCATCAGACAAAAAGAAGAAAAAACGCTCCAAAGTTGCACAAGCTCTACAACTGTTCTCTGAAAATAAAACACCTACACAAGTCTCCATAAAGTTAGATTTTGATCCAAAAGAAGTGGAGAAAGTATATCTTGACTATTTAAGGATTAATGGATTAAATAATCTAGTAAAGATTTATCAACAATTAGGAGAAAATCATCTTCAAGGTTTTGTAAAATTTTATTGGTCATTTATAGAAGCCGGAGTCGATAACAAAATAATAACGCATATTCTTAGTATTGCAGATGATATGCCTGATCTAGAGCATAAAATAAAACAGTTACAACATGAAATAAAAGAATTAGAAGTCCAAAAACAAAAAAAGAAGGAGTATTTACAATGTTTAAATGGTCAAATAGAAAAAACTAACAATATTATCTATGCTGAAGATTCTAGGTTAGAAGATCTGAGAAGGCAAATAACTAATAAAAAAATTGATCTGTCGAGTATAAAAAAAGGAATTGAAGATATAGAAACAACTGATGGATTTTTAAATTTGGAAAGAAAAGTTGAAGAAATTGTTAGGAAAATAATAAACCAAAATCCAACCAATTTACCTTTACTTCTTATTACTGTCTTGGAAACATTTGTAAAGAAATTCGCAAAAACAACAAATTATATCTGATTATTCTGATACGTTCAAAGATGGTAATATTAATCGCCAAAATTTACAGTCAAGAGAACATTTTGTATTATATCAATATAGCAATTTATTACATGAAATTGCAGAGAAATTAATTAAGATATATTCTAAGAAAATAATCTCTAATACATCAAAACTAGTATGAAATATAACAAATACATAAAATTAATAATTATATTAAAAATATCAATTATCAACCGACTTCTGCCACTTTTGTTAATGAGAAGAATGAATCGATAAGGAGACAAAGCCGTTTAAACGATACGGTTATATTTTATAATTTTATTCGGAAAATATTTAAAAGAAATTATTGAATAAGAGTATAATGAGTCACAATAAATATCTTATACATTTTATTCCCAACAAAAAGTTAAATTCATACAAATTAGAAAATTTACTTTCAACAATTAATTCAATTTATAATATATATCATATTGTGAATTTTACTATTGAAAAGTAGAGAGGTGGAGAAACTGGAGATTATTTTATATATTTTCATTTGCCTACTACATATTTATGACCATTTTATGATATAGAGAAGTATCTAACCAAATCATCTTCTGAAAATAAAAATAATGATTATATTGATACAAATTTAATTGAATTCTTTTTAACTAATATATTTAATAAATTAGGTAAAATTATTCCTGACAATAAAAAACTTTTAATCAAAACCATTGAAGTAAATTCTTCTAACGGTATAACTTTAGTTCCACAAGATGAGGAATCAGCGAAAGATATGGATAAGTTAATACTGATAAGTAAAAAGCTAGGATCTATTGATACTATTGACAATATTCACCATATGATAGTAACGAAATTACATCTTGAAAAAAGATAAAGAAAATTTACCTATGTCTCTTAAGTGAAAGAATATACCACTTAAAAAGAAAAGAAATACTCTAAGGTATTATGTAATCAATTCTACCTAGAATAAATTTCGTAAATGAATGAATCATTTAATTTTTACTATTTGTTACCAGAAAATACTACAAATATAACAAAATTAGAATAGTTATTCATCACCAATTTGAGCATTGGTGTTTCCTGTATCATTTTCAAGATCACTTATGGTCACTCCTGTATCATTTCCTCCAAGATCACTTTCAGTCATCCCTGTATCTCCACCTAGCTCGGGGTCTCCACCAAGTTCCGTATCTCTATTATCATCTTCTTGCGCTAATGCATGTACAAATGATGATGATATTCCTACAGCTAATGCATGTACAAATGATGATGATATTCCTACAATTAAAGTAAATGCAAGAATGGAAGAAACCATTATGGAACACATCTTTGATTCCATATTAGATTTACAAAAACATAATATATAAAAATTAACTAATCATAGGAAATCAATTTTTCTAGAATATGAAATTTAAATAAATAGTTAATAATTTAGCATAGCAAATAATTGTTCATTTGCTATTTTATTAGTAATATTATTTCTGAAAAAGCTGTAGACTTTAATTTTTTTTACAAAATATAATAATTATGATCCGTTTTCATATTTCTATATTTTAAAATGTAAATAGGAATAAATAAGTTATACTACTAGATTATAATAAAATAAAATTTCAAGATTATTTTGATTCAATTTCACATACTATATGGTAAATCTGAAAGTTTTATGTTATGAATACTACCCTTTTCCGAATCAAAGATTATTTCTAGGAAAAATAAGAATTTAAAAGTTGGAGATAGTTAAGACATCAGATTGCAAGAAAGATCGAAGGGATGTACTTTTTATTAGTTTACAATTAATTTAGTCCTTGTTTGATTTCTCCACTAAGATTAGAAAGTATGTCAGCGCCTGCTAATGCTGTTTTCCTTGCTGCTTCTCCTAATTGCATTAGAATACTTTTAGCTTCTGTTTGATTGATTGTACCTGTGGAATTATTTGCAACCTCATTTGCCATATTCTTTATTTGTTCTGCTGTGGTTTGAATTTGATCCCTGACATTGTTGGTTGTTTCTTGTGCATAGACTGAATATGAACCTGCGATAGGAACAACAAATAATATTGTAACAATAATTGAATTAATTGTTGATTTCATTGTATTAATAATAATTATTTTACTATATTATACTTAACTTCGTTGATGATGATATACGATGAGTAAAATTGTGAAGATTATCCAATGAAAAAAAATGTAAGTAGTATTTTAATTAACTAACTAATTTATAAATTTCTTTCAAGTTTAAGTAAATACTTTATTATTTTGGGCACATTGAAATTCTCTACTATACTCATTGAGCCTTAAATTTTTTGGATATCTGAAATTTTTAGAATATTATTTAGAATGGGGCTGTTATTATTTCAATTGTTTATTCAAGAAAGCACGTCAGGAGCAACAGACGCGTAGTAGATATTTCGTTTCATACCATCAGCCCCAATTATATATAGTTATTAAATAATATAAGAATTATAGAAAACTATAAGAATTAAAATTAATTTATTAAGAGTCGATGACTTTGTCTAGGCATATCGTTAGGATTAGTTACCTGATATTCAAAGCTCGCAACGGATAATATAGTGGTTTTAACTTGTTATACCTGAAGATATCCTCTTATTTGATAGGTCATTTATTTCATTAATCAAGAATTGAATTTGAATAGAAGAATAACATCTATCGTAATCATATTTTCCTATATTGCTGTTAACAGTTATAGATTTAATACATGAGAAATAGACTATTACGAGTTACTTTTTTATACAATTCAAGTAACTCTCAATTACATCTTTGTAGAATTTTTGTGTAACTTCAATTGATTTGATAAATGTATAGATATTTTTTGTCATGATATTGTCAATCAATTTCATTGAGTTATCTCTATTACTACTTAAAACGGAATACATATTTTGTATCTCAAATGGAGGGTCTGTAACCTTTCCAGGAATAGAAAAATCATCCCAAGATGAATTAAAAATATTCTGTAATAAGTTAGTATACTCCAAGCTATAGGAATTTACCATATCCTTATGAAGTTCTAGAAAATAGTTTGTAATTGCTCTTGCTTCTCTCATAGTCTGTTCTCGATGTTGTTTAAAACAATTATCATCATCTTCTAATAGTATATTTCTTTGATTCTCGCCTTGGTAGATTATAGGTTCAGGTAATTTCCTTTGTGATTGTAGTTCTTCAACTATGTTATTATTTTCTTTTTTTGAGAACTCTTTGTCATTCTTCCTTGGTTTCCTAGATTTTTTATTATATAATTTTTGTTTAGATGACAATACGGAGGGTAATAACATTCTCACATAAAAAAAGTAGGATAAAAAAATATGAACACTATTACTTAAAGTATTTTATCGAATATTAATCAAGTAGTTTAGCTTTAGTTCACATACATATTTCTTGGGATATAAGACTACCCCGTTTTAGTGTAAATCTTAACAATTTGAAAATTATTTCAAAATGATTTGACGAACATAGATTATTGCCTATCATTCTATGATATGCTAAATAGTATTTGTTTGTGTTTGTGAAAAAGTGAATATTTGAGGTTTTTACAAGATCTTAGAAATAGCCTTAGCCTTTAACACTTGAGATATTAGCCAATAGTTTTGATAAAAATTTGAAAAAAATAGTATTTAATTTAATAAAAAGAAAATGATTATTTTTAATTAACTTCAAAACCGACATTCATTGAGAATTTACGAAATTTATCAATATTTTTTATATGGTTAATTATTTTTACTCCTCACTAACTAATCTTAATAAGCAAACAAAACCATTGCAAGACTTGTTGTCTTAGTCCGGATCGAAATGATCTACAAGCCCTCTTGTTGTTGTTCACTATGACAATTAATTTATCACAAGTTATTAAACAGAATATATTATGATTAATTCTAATACCAATCGTCCTAGTTGAAAATATACATCATAGGGTCTAGATTGTTCCTACTATCAGCTCTTGAATTCTAATATTATACTATAATTTTAATTTCTAGGTAAATTTTAGGAAGAATAATTTACTTCATGGTTATTATTACCTAAAAAATAATAAAAGTCTTTTACAAGTCTTAAATTGTTTGTTATCTAATATTTATTAATGATTTGGACATTAATATCCATAGTTGTAGGAATAATAATTTTGGTTATATCGTGTCCAATATATCTTATAAGTAATCTATAGCAAATTAAAAGTAATTAAGTAATATATATCATTAATATACATATATTACTTCCTTTTAGAATAATAAACATAATAACTAAAATACTATCATAAGCAATGGTTACGAAATATTTAATAATGAAAATATATAGGATGTTATGATATTAGATTTTTATTTGAATCCTAATTAGGCAGGTTGTGATTCCAATTTTTGTTTTACTGTTTGCGCTGCTTGTTGTAATCCCTTTTCTATCCTATTGTTAGCACTATCTCCTGAAAGAAAATTTGCAATTTTTCCTGAACTAGGTAATTCATAATCAATAGAATGACTTATATGTGTAGTATTTTGACTTTCATTAAATTCTTGTACACTTTTCCAATATTTAAATGGTCCATCCTTTTGTTCTGTTATTAGTCTTTTATTTGGTTCTTTATCAGTTACTTGTAAAATCATCTCATCTTTTCTTCCCATATATTCTCC
>JAATVK010000045.1 GCA_014523485.1 Nitrososphaerales archaeon TH5894 | reverse complement strand
GTGTTGGTAATGAAGTAAACCAAACTGAACAACAAAGTGTTGGTAATGAAGTAAACCAAACTGAACAACAAAGTGTTGGTAATGAAGTAAACCAAACTGAACAACAACAAGATACAGGTAAACAAGTGGATCAACAACCAGCTAAACAACCATAACAACAAGCATTTGGATATACGTTAAACCAAAAATAGCTAAACTGCAACTCATAATACCGAAATCTCAGATTACTCAGGAAGTGAAGAGCCTTCAAATGTTCAAAAAGTAATTAAACAAATTTTAATTCAAGCCTCCAGAGGTAGAATGTCAATCAAATTATTAACCAAATATTGACTCAAATAATTAATGATTCAAAAAGCGATTTTGCAATGTAATAGCCTTTTTGTAATTAAATAAGCTATCTAAACTACTAATTCAATTAATTTGATTTAACAACAATAAAATCTATTATTTTATAAGTTGACATAAATAAAGGTCACAATTATATTAAATGATTTATATTCTTTGACACTTTGGTTCATTTAAAAATCTAGTAAGATTTTCTGGATTAGAGCCTTCCATGTATAAGGTTTTACTACATAGTATATAGCTATTATTAATAGAAACTTATTTAAAAAAGTAAGATAATTGTAGAATATTAGACAAATTTTAATTAGGTTCGGGGGTGGATGCTGTAGAAATTTCAATACAATCTTTTTATGGAAGTCAGATTTATCCAAATTGAGTTTTGGTTTATAATTGTAGTTCTTTCTAGTACTTGGATAAGGCTATAATAAAATAATTGTTAAAATTTTACTCAATATTATTTTTCTATTTTACAATAATTATTCCATGATAAAATTTATTACTAATCCTCTATTGATGTTTATCAGGAACGGCATTTTCTAAAGCTGGAGAAATAAAAATAGCCAGACTATTCCTAATATTTGATATGTTAATTATAATTCTTCATTTATATCAACAACTGCAATTCAATTTTCTAATAGAATTAAACTACAAAATTCTAAATCTTAGAAGAAAGTAAAAAAAACAAACAAAATTTATTCCAGATAAGAATAACTTTATATTATTATATTAGTCTGATTAAACCTAGTTAACTATTTTCTAATAATTGAATAAAGAGCAGTTGGTTTATTATTGATGTTAGAGCATAATCTCTTCAGTTGACTATATCATCATACATCATTGATAATATGACAATAAGACCAGTAAATCTCATCTATGAAGCAATCTCCATTAGAGACGAAATGAAAAAGATGTCAGAAGAATATTTGTGGGTTCATGCAAACGAGATTGAGGATATATTTCCATTACAAGGTATTTTTGGGCTTCATCCATTAACAGTGGAAGCTGTTTTGCATCATACTCAACCATCCAAAATTGAAGAATATACTCGATATATTTTTGCCATAATTGATGGAATTGCAGAAAATCAGGAAAATAAAATGGATGAAAGTGGAAATACAAATGATAAAAAAATATCGTCAATGATGGTTTTAGAAGATGATTTATACATGTATCTGGAACACAGATGGATAATAACATTAAATGTTTATAATCACCATTTTGAAGAAAATATAAAGAAAAAAGTCAAGGCTCTTATACAACAAACAAACCCACTTATGCCGACTTTGACTTCTTTTTCAATGAGTAAGGAAGACTTGGATAGTAGTAAAAAAAACATATTAAAAAAGAATGAGCTAATTTTTAGGTTTGCATTAGAAGAAATGATATTAAGTTACTTTCCTATTATTGATAACATAAGTAAAGAACTTGAACAAACAGAGGAGGATATTTTAGATGAAAATAGTAGTAGCTCTAAAAATAATAAATTTCAATTATCCAAAATTCTATTTCTTAGAAAAAAGATTAGTTTTATAGATCGTACATTGGGGATGATGTCTCGAGCAGTTCAAGATTTTGTCAACAGACATAATATTGTAAGTAATAACAGTAAGGAAATCTTTGAACACTATTCTGTTTCTGATACTTTACCAATAAAAAGGGATAAACAATCTTCAACTACTACTCCTTTTCTTGATCCTGACTCAATAAGACAGATGCGTTACATAAATGATAGAATCATCTACTTAAGAAATGATATCGAAAATATGCATCAGAGAGTAATTAGTTTGAGAGAAACCTATAATACTTCTTTAAGTGCCAATTTGAATGAAACAATTAGAACATTGACAGTCATTGCAACTATTGTGTTACCATTGACACTCATTACTGGAATTTATGGAATGAATTTTAAATTTATGCCAGAAATAACGTCTGAATACGGATATTATTATGCGTTAGGATTGATAGCAGCTCTTGGAGGAGGAATGATTCTATATTTTAAAAGAAAAAGATGGATTTAAGTTGTTATATTTGTCATATCCTAATGGCTATTGGCAGGAATGGATTGTATCTAGTCTATGACAAATTAAATTGAATATATTTCTGAAAAAAATAGATACATGTTGTTGATAGAGATGAATCCATAATTTAAAAATTTTATAATGACTGTAACTTTATACCAATGTGGGGATCAAAATGTTCAGGTGAAAGAGAAATGAACAAACCCGAAGATATAGTAATAAATTCTAACCATAATAATAGATACGTAACAGATACAAAGAATTCAAGAATTATCGAATTTACTTTAAAAAAATAATTTAATCTATTTAGATATTATTATAATTAAGTATTTAATTTGAAATTAAAGTAAGATTCATTATGATATGACGAGTTATATACCCTTTATTTTTAACAAGTTTAATCGAAGTATCTTTTCATTATCTGAACCACTCTTTCCAAAATGAAGTGAAATCATCAGGGGCAAAGTCAACGAAATAATCTGGTGGCTTGTCTAAAAATGTATCATTAACTCTAATCATGGACGAAACGGTGTAATTAAAATTTGAAGGGTTACCAATGAAAATCGGATCAATAAACACTTGAACCTTGTTTTTAGGCATATCGGAAATTTTGGCTAAAGGTAGAGTATAGACATTGTTAGTATTATTGAAAACTGCTAAATACCAACCTGCTTCATTATTTCTAAAGTTAGAATTTGCTCCAAAATTTGGAATAATTAATGTGTATATTTGAAATTCTTTGTCACCCGTAGAAGCGACGTTATCATTAGTGGTCGGAATATAAATTAACCATAGATATACTGTCTCATAATTTTCATTTATGTTAGCATCCCCTGCTAATTCCATGGTAAATAAAATTTTATTATCATTGATTTTATTTACTTCAGCAGAAAGAATATCATGATAATTTTGAACTTGAGGAACTCTGATGGTTTTATAAAGAGGAACAAGTTTTGCATCATCTTTTGCATCTTTAATTTTACTATTACTATTATCTTCTTCCTGAAATATGGTCACAAAAGCGTTGCTGTTCTTTAAAGGAATATTAGTTATTGGAATTGAAAATGATGATGCCGATGCTATCAAAGTAATCAATATAATGATGCCAATATGAATTTGTTGCATATTGAATAAATTAGATATTAAATTAATACTTAACTTTAGCGTTTCATAAGTATACAATATAGGACCTTGATGAGTTTAACTATTTATTATTATGATACTATAAATTAAAGTTTAATGAAAGATATTTTCCTAAAAATAAGACAAATTAGAAGATAATAATAAATAAATAACAAAATTAGGATTAAAATCATAGTCCTCTTCTCTGGGAAGAGATATCTAGCTCTATGGCTTTGTTGAAATCATATTTGCCTATGTATATATCGATCAATGTTCTAATATTCAATAGTTAACGAGAATTTTGTTGTAAGACAGTTTTTTTAAGAATAGTCATAGCCTGGAATGGAGCAATACATATCAGTTATTGATTATTGACTATGACTATTTTGTTAAGAATGTAGTCTTTTAGAGATTGTAGAATATTTAAAAATAGGTAAACCAAGTTAATCGATTAATTGTAATAATTAATCATCATAGCCTGAACAAGCAAGCAGTATAGACGGTTTCTATAATACATTTACCTATCTGTCATCCAGACTTAGACTATTCTCCTTCTCTTTCATAAATTCTATAATTTTGAAGACATGAGATCTATCTGTTTCGTCTACCTCTATCTTTGCTTTGCTATCCAATGATCTAACTTTTTTTTATCGTAGAGGTCTGACCGTTATAAATCTATTCTGTTGGTCGAGTTGATTTATGAACTATATGTGTTTAGGAATTTTGAAGAAGGTATTTCGAACCGAGGATAGTACGGACTGCGCGGGATTTGCACGCTAGGTTGGATAGACTATGAATTCTGTCGTATCGATAGTTTTACTAAACAGTATATTTAGCTTGTATGTTGTGAATCCTACTAGTCTAAAATAGAAATTATTTATATATAATAATATTACAATAAATGTTCAATAATTAAAATAAAATATAAAAAATTATATTAAAGTTAACAACTCGAGATTAACAAAAATTGAGCAATTGTTCTGACTTTACCAAAACTGTCATCTGAAGCCTAAACAAAAACTATTTTGTATTTGGATTATACGACACTGAAAGGTTTAATCTTACAATTTGTTATTTATGAATAGATAATACATTTGCATCAAAATGAAGATTTGGAAGAGAAGAAGCTGTTAGGCTCAGGTGGTTATGCTTTTGCATATCTAACGGAAGAGGAGGAATTAAAATTCAGTCTAGGAGTACCACATTTATTCTTGGGAAATATAGGTAGACTAGACAAAAGAAGATTTTCAAGGTATTATTGTAATAAATGTGGAAAAGAATATCTTGGTTCTCCTCTAATCACGTATGAGAATCCAAATGAGGATATTACAGAAGATATTATTTTACTTGAAAAAGGAGAATACAAATGTATAACATGTAATTATACTCTAGCACAATATCTCAAATTCAAGAATTCAATAGAATAAGATAGTATTACTTTTAAATATTTTATTCCTCTACCTGTCTAGAGGAAATAAATTATTGAACTACATATTTTACTTTGGAAATGATTTCCTAAGCGAATGTTTAGGAATAAAAGGATCAAGAAATTTAGTTCAATATTGATTAAAGTTATTTCTATATAACATTTATTATTTTGTTACTATTAATAAACATTTAATCTCGTTCGGTAGTTCTCAACAGTACAATTATGAATTCACAAAATTTAAATTGTATTTAATCATATGGGTATGAGATTACATCAACCACACTTATGATATATATTTATATCAGTTTTATTAAGTTAATAATTGGAACACATTTTTTAGAACATATAAAAAAAAATTGTTATTCCCTATTGGTTAGTTTATCTAATTGAGTCATACAAGTTAAATTCAGATCTATTTTTTTCTAGTGATTGTTCTACAGGATACAATATCTTCTACTTTTACTAGATTATAATAATTTTATGATAAAATTTTGAGGTACAACAACAATAAAGAATCAAGACCTGGTTAAATAATAATAATATTCAAGAATAAGACAATTAAAAACGAGTTCTTAAAACCTACCTTTTAGTATTATAATAATACTAGGAGAATAATTGTAGAATCATAACGTATCTCGATTCAGTGGTCTTGAGGTCATTTTTGACCTTTATTTTCTTTTTTCTATAAAATAATCTTTAGTCTGACATGTCAATCAAACCATCTATTAACATGATAAAAAGGCATAACCTTCTACGGATGCAATAAGATGGAGACATGGTTTATTCATATGAATGAATTATAGTTAGATAGTAACCTACCAAAATATTTCAGATTACACATGCCAACTCAAGTTATGCAAGGCACCAAATAGACAGTATTGCAAATACATTAGAGTAATAAAATTATCTTATTTGATATAAATTCTTTATTAAATTCTCTTGATATTATTGTTAAGAAGATTATACTATAACAATATTTATTGATCAGTCAATACTTACAAATTGGAATAATTTCTATGTTAAACACAATATATAATAAAACTAATAAAATTAACATCAAAAAAGCATTAAAATGGATATTTAGTGGGGTTAGTATATTCTTTATTGGTATGTTATTATTAGTTGTATTTTATGATGCTTTAACAGGGGCCTCTTCCCAAACAACAGCAGAATATTGTGCCAAATATGGCTTTCTAGCATCACCTGATTGCTAGTAAATAAAGACAACACTTGGAAATTCTCAATCTATAACTAATGTAATATATTAGGTGGGATTCCAGCACTTTTCGATTTTTTAATCCGCCGGCAAAATTATAAAAAATTTGCATTTTTTTTAAGTGTTTCACCTAGTTCATCTTGATAAAATCAAAGAATCTGGAAAGCATTGCAGGTACTGCCTCTTTGCATCTTTTGACTTGAGCACAAAAATAAAGTTTTGATATGGTGATGAGTCTGAAAGCGGCATTTAATTGCTGACCATTTATAGTCCATTTTTAATATATTCTCATATATTTTCACACGGGTTAGATGAACTAATAATGCTAGTGCTATGAATTTTGAACCCGATGATAAGGTGCTAATTTTTATTAATTAAATTAATTCTGAAAATAAGTCATAGAATTTTTTGTTACTAAATTTAAGAACAGTTCTACTTAATTTTATATCTGTAAATAATTATTCTATCTTTATTATCATTATTATTGAAACCCGCTACGATAACCTAACAGTATTCTTCATTTATTTTATATTTATTTATTAGTTAAAGCCATAACCTTCTAAGGAATATATCATAACAATAGAAGGCTATGACTTGATATTTCTTTGGTGTAGAAGGTTCTAATACCTAGAAACTATATTATTTATTACTTTTGAAGCTATTTTTTTAGAGTTTTAAATAACATTAGGATATTATTGCCATAGCCTGAACTGGTAGGATATACCGCTGAGGATTCAGTCTATGGCTAGGATTTGCATATTTGTCTGGACAAGACTACTTTAGACGAGTATATTATAATAATAAAAAATTATATTTATAAGTTTTATAAATTCTCATTCTCTGTGTTGAATATGTTATTTTAATAATAATGTTTGTTTGCTATAGCCTTTCAACAACGTAAATCAATGGATTCAGTTAACCTATTTTATATATTTAAAAATTTGAGATAAAACTATTCATTTCTCCTGTACTAATAATAATTAGCTTGTATAGGGGAATATTATATCATTAGTGATCCCTATATGATAATTCAATTAAGTAGAAAATAAAAAAGAATATCTACAAGCAAAATGCCTTTATCCTAGATTTGTGCAGTGCTTTCTCTAAAGCCTGTTAGACAAATACCGAAGGAAATTATCAAATCTGTTCTGCTTTTTATTTAATGGATAGTCATAAACTTTTTGAATTAGATTTTATTAGTTAACTAGGTTACCTTATAATTAAATAAGGGAACTGTCTCCTTTTTTATGATGTCTAAAGGAAAAAGTAAGTCTAAACTCTTAAGCTTATTCAACTTAAAAGAGAAGTTTTCTAAAAATAAAGGAGAAGATGAAGTTACCAAGTGTAAACAATGTAATATGGAATTTAATACCAAAGAACGAATGAATGCTCATAAAAAAATTGCACATTCAGGAAGAGGAGATAAAAAGAAAAAGTCTCAACATTAGTTATATTTTTAGCGACAAGTAAGAAGGTTTATAATTTCTGGATTAATTGTAGTTTTTGCAACATTCGATTTAAATTCATATATAAAAGAATATAATAGATCAGCCTTTGTTAGATGTGAGAATATCTCAGATATAGTATATTTTATTCAGCTGCTATACTAGTAAATAAGTTCCTTTATTTCCTTCCTTTTTGAAATCATTTATCTTTTTACATTTTTTCGATAATCACAATCAATGTTATTGTATGTTGATTATAAAATATCTTAGTGGGTAAATTAGAAATACTTTTGTTAGTATTCTATTCATTATCATAATTTCAAGAACTTTTGACTAAGTAATACATTTTTGCAACTATTTTACATAGTTCTTTGAACTCATAGAAATAACAGAATTTAAAATATTACAAATAGGAAAATAACATGCTTTATTTTGCTTTTTTAATAAGAGGAATAAAAAAGGTAAATAAATATTGACCTAATTATCTTCGATATTACTCTTTATTTTACTGATATGAGGAATACGAGGAACCACTACTGCAAAGGCAATAGCTGCTATAGCTATAATATAATAATTAAACCCAATAGCCATACCTATTGCAGCAGAAAACCAAATACTAGCTGCTGTTGTTAAGTTAGTAATTTTTTTATCTATTTCTCCTTTTAAAATCATTCCAGCTCCTAAAAATCCTATTCCGCTTACGATTTGAGCCGCAATTCTTGAAGTAGAGTTAGGATCCACAGCCGATGAAAGATAAGTAAATAACATGGAACCACCTATAACTAAAGAATTTGTGCTTATTCCTGCAGGTTTACCCCTTGACTCTCTCTCTGCTCCTATAATAAAACCGGCTGCAAGAGAAAGAAGAATATCAATGAGAAAGTCAATTTGCAATCCAATATTCCAATTTTCCAATACCATGAAGAAGTTTACAAATACATTATTACCTATAAATTATATTATTAACAATAAATGCTTTATTGTGAAATCTAAAAATTTATGCTAAAGATAATAAAAAACTTTATCAGATATCAAATGTAATTGCTAGGAAAAATTAAAATTTGTACACTAAAAATAGCGGTTAATATGAAAAAATAATTACTAGTTAGATGATAATAGCTCATAGTATATCAAAATAACTAATAGAATTTTATTTAGTTATGTGAATATTTAGATTTGAACTAAAGCTAAAACTAGTTTCCTACCAGTTTAAAATAATTAATTATATTCGGTTGTTATATATTATTAGTTTTTTTATTTAGGGAATTTATTTGTGTTTTAAATTTAGAAATAAAATGATATAATATATTAATAATTGAAAAATTCTAATAAAATATAAATTAGATTAGATTTAAGATTCTTGTTTAATGTTAGCGAGTTTCTTAGAGTTGTTTCTTGAATGCATTACCTTTTGAAACCTAGGGAGCTGTAGTTAATATTGAGGAAATATGTTTAAATGCCATAAAGTAATTAGTAATCACTATTTACCTTTTTTTTGTAAAGTCTCTATGAATTACACTAAAAATATACCTTAATAATATACCATATAACTTTCGTCATAATTATGATAGAATATTTCTATCACTAAATCTTATGTTTAAATATAATGTAACTTTATTACTAAATTTTATTTAAATAAAGAGTAACAAAAAGATTTTAAATATGAATGTCACTATAAAGTCATTGTTAAAATTCGAAGTATGAATATCACTCATAGTATAATCATATTGTTTGTACTTAGCCTTCTGTTAGCTCAGCAAAACATCACAGCACAAAATGTTATTGATAACGAGGTGTTGTCCAGTGATAACGACGACGAGGGTAATAGTAAAGATAAGGATAATAGCAATGCTGAGGGTAATAGCAATGCTGACGATGTATCTAATCCTAGTGAATTTTCGGCAAAACCATTAGTACATGTGTCAATAGAAGGTACAGAAATCAATGATAAGATTAGAGGCGGAGATGGTAATGATATTATATCTGGAGAAGATGGTCAAGATACTCTACAAGGACATGATGGAGATGATGAGATTGATGGAGGAGAAGGGGAAGATAATATTGATGGAGGACTAGGCAATGATGAGATTGATGGAGGAGATGGTCAAGATACTCTACAAGGACATGATGGAGATGATGAGATTGATGGAGGAAAAGGGGAAGATAATATTGATGGAGGAGAGGGAGATGATGGTTTGAATGGAGGTGATGATGATGATAATGTTAACGGAGGAATAGGCGATGATGAGATTGATGGAGGGGATGGAAGAGATGTTGTAGATGGAGGAGAAGGAAAAGATAAGTTAAAGGGGGGAAAGGATGCTGACCGATTTGTGTGTGATCAAGATGACAAGATTAGTGATTATAATTCCCTAGAAAATGATCGTATTGTAGGACAATGTGAATATGAGGATAAAGGATTAATACCCACACCTGTTTCAGAAAAAAGTCCTACTCCTGCAACGTCACATTTTGCCAATAACCCAAATAATAATAATGATAACTTTAGGAGCTTTGATTCCAAGGATTCAAATGTTCCAAATGGCCCAGATAATAATAATAACTTGAGGAGCTTTGACTCCAAGGATTCAGATGTTCCAAATAGTCCTCATAACCTTTTCAAGAAATTTCTATCAAAATTTATTAATAAAGACGATCCAGGAATATTTGATAAATAATTAATTTCCTTACTGATTTAAATAAATTAATAAGATTAAGAAAAGTTTTAAGTAATGAAAACCTTGTAGCTTTATGGTTTATAAATATATCCACATTATAGGGACATCTGCTAATAACATAGATGATGCAGTAAAAGAGGCTATTGATGAAGCTTCAAAAACAATAAATAATATCGAATGGGCAGAGTTGGGTAGGGTTACATTTAGGATACTTGATAATCAAGTTAAGGAGTTTCAAGCTGAGGTAAAGATAGGATTTAAAATTGAGCGTAAAGATTAATTAAACTCCTAAAGCTAGACAATTATAATATTATAGATTTCTCATTCCTTTTTTTTCTTTTATATAATAAAAAAAACAAATACTGGGAAACGGATTGGACTTGTCTTATAGACTGGAATCGTTAACTTATTATTTATTTCTTCTTTATTATTACAAATTAAAAAGTATAGTACTAAAGGATTTATAGAGATCAACATTGAAGATTCACAATGTCAATAACATTCAATTATGTTTTGTTATTTCATCAAAATTAGTTTTATAACCTATTTCCTTAATCGAGAAATGAAAATATACAATAGCGCTATTATTTCAAACCTACCTAATATCATATTAATTGACAAGATAACTTTGGATGCTAAATCCAAATTCATGGTTGTTATTCCAACTGAAAGACCTGTATTAGAAAGAGCTGCTGAAGATTCAAATAATGAATCAACAAAACCACTTTTATTGAGGTAAGAAATAAAAGTTGCACTTGCAAGAGAAAGCATAACAAATAATATAATTACAAAAATTGCATCTCTAAATGCTTTATCAGATAATAATGAAAGTTTTTGACTATCATGGTATACTAGGCCATTTTTGGATTCTAACAATTTTTTTTTCGTGATTGAGAATTTTTGACCATTTTTATTTTTACGAAATTGTATTGCCGTTGAAGAAATTGATAATGGGGTAAACGCATCAGACATCGATAAAAATATTGTATTGCCTTTTAATTTTTGCAAGATTAATGATAATCTAGCTATCTTTATTCCACCAGCAGTTGAAAATGCTGTTCCTCCTATCAACATGACAAAAATAAGGAATAGTTTCCCTTCTAAAGACAAATAAGATAAATTAATAAATGAAAATCCTGTTGTTGTAGATGCACTTACAACATGAAATACTGAAGTAAGCCAATCATGTGTTGAAATGGAAGGTTCTATTATTACAAATAAAACTGCCAAAAGTAAAACAAAAAACAGATAGACAATTATTTCCAAACTTAATCTTCGAGATTTTATTTCTTTAGTAAAAATACCATAATGAAAACCAAATGGTAATGCAGCGATCATCATACCTGCCATTATCAATATTAGCTGATAGGAATTCAGTGAATAGAAAATTGTAGAATCAGGAATAAATCCTCCTGTAACAAGAGTTGAAAATGATAATGATACAGATTCAATCAAGTGTATGTTACCCATAGAAAATATTAATACAATGAAAATAATGGTATAAATGACAAATATAATACTAATAGTAGACAATAATTGCTTAAACTTTAGAATTCCTCCTCCTATCATATTTCTCATCGTAGCCAATTTGGTTTCAGGATAATACAAAGCCATCACCAAATAAACAAAACTCAAGCCACCCACCCATTGAGTATAAGATCGATAAAATACGAAGCTTTCTGGCAGTGATTCAGGGTTTTCTATTGTAGTAAGTCCTGTAGTTGTATAACCAGAAGAACTTTCTAGAATTGAACTTACAAAAAGAGATAAATTATCAAAATTTAACCCAAAGGGATTGACATACATATAAGGCAAACTTCCAAATAGGCTTAACAGTGTAAAACTTGAGACCACAACAATAGAAGATTGTTTCAAGTTTAACGTACTTTTTTCTCCGAATGTATTTAGAATAAAACCAGTCAAAGACATTGAAATAACTGCCAGGTAAATGGCGGTTGCAGATTCTAATTCATTTACTACTGTTCCAAATATTGCAGGAACAATCATTAAGATTCCGGCAAATTGCATAATAAAACCCAGAGTACCAAAAATTGGCTTGTAATTTTCCTTTATTGAGACTCTATAACTTTTAAAAGTTTTTTCTATGACTGAATTTCTAATTGTTTCTGCAAGAGCTTTCTGTGTAACAATCCCTATGATTTTTTGAACAATTTTATTATGAGAATCGACTATTGGGACACGTTTAATTTTTTGAATTCTCATTAATTCTATTGCTTGTTTGAGAGTTGACGTACTAGGCAATGTCAAAATGGGAGATGTCATTATAGCTTTTAGAGAAACTAAATCAGAGTCATCTCCTTTTATTACGACCTTCTCTAAAATGTCACTATCTGTTACTATACCTACAGGTTTTCCATTAGATGTAACAATGATTGTTTCGATGTTTTTTGGCTGGGTAAGTTTTACTGCATTGGCTACAGAAACATTTTCATCAACCATTACAAATTGTTTGCTAACATATGAATATACTGGGCGTTCTAATGGTTCAACCATAGCAATCTTTTAGGCCTTTTTTTTAAACAATAAAACTATTAACAATGTTATCTATAATTATAACTCAATTTGTATGGCTTATGTAATAATAATTTTGGAAGTCATGAGGAAGTGTTTTAACTTCAACTTTCGTAAATCCTGCCTCTTTAAGCATTTCAATCGCTTTCTCTTTTCCCCACATGGCACCAAGTCCTAGTCCATCTTGAGCAAGCGATACGCTCATACAGTGAAGGCATGAGACGGTATAAAGAAAAGTTCCTACTGGATGATCTAAATTATTTTTAAGTAAAGATGATGAAAGAATATCTTGCATCAAAAAAATTCCATCATCAGGTTTCAATAACGATACAATATTTCTTAAAACAGTTGTAGGTTGAGCTTGATCGTGGATGGCATCAAACGCTGTAATTAAATCAAAAGATAAATTTTTTGACGTGTCTAAAATTTTTGAAACATCCTTTACTTGGAAATCTACATTTTTATTACCATATACTAAAGATTGAGATTGTGCATTTTGTATTGCTTCTTGTGAAATGTCATAACCTGTAAACTTACTGAGTGGGAATTGATTTGCCATCATGTTCATGGCTCTCCCATTGCCACAACCAATGTCAAGAACATTAATTCCTTTTTTAAGTCTCTCTTCAAGTCCAGGAACTAAAGGAATTATGGATTCAAATAGACCAGACAATACTGTTTGAGCACTTTCTTCCTCCATTACTTCATGAAATCTTTTGTATGAGGAATATGGAACACCACCCCCTTTCTTAAAACAATTTACAATTTCATCTTCAACCTGACCTAATATTGGTATCCATTGCATGGAGGCAGCAAAATTATATATCTTTGTAGTTCTAGTTAGAAGAGCTGCATTTTCCCTGGGTAAAAAATACAGATCATTATAGGAATCATAAGTCACAATTTTTCCAATTACCATTGCTCCTAACCATTCTCGAGTATATCTTTCATTTAAGTTTGAAGCAATTGCAATTTGCTTACTTGTTGACGGAGAAAGTGACACCATAGTATCAAAAAGGCCTAACCTATGACCTAATGAAAGCATAAGAGATAAAGCTCCTTTATTGATTATATCTATCATATATTCCTGAAATTCTAAGGTAGATGGGTGTTCGTGATTCTCCATGTTATTTTATACTAGATTCTGAGTTATCTATTTTTATTGTTTTCTACATGCTTATTTTCAAATTCATAGTTCAAATCATTTTCTTATTCTTTAATGACATTTAGGACATTTCTTACAAAAATTATTCTGAAGCCATAAGTATTATTACAGACTTGTAAAATTGGATAAAAAAGTATTAAAAAAATTACAATCGATTGCTAAGAGAAAATATTGCATTTAGGTATTAAAGTAATATATAAATTGCTAGAGTATCATGATATTTGATCAAAAAAAAGTTAGTTTTCCAATATAATCTTCTTTAAACATATAATTTTATTTGAAATAAAAAATATTAAAAATTCATATTATGAGAATTATAAAGGAATTGATACTTAATTTTAGACAATAATATAACATAAGCAAAAAATAGATTACAAATAATTATTTACATTGAATAATTACTAATATAAAATATTAATAATCTATCAAACTAAATGGGGTTCTCTGATGGTGTATTTTTTTCTTCATGTTCAGTTGGTCTTACTTCATCATCTTCAAAATCATCCTCTTCATCATCAACCTCGAGCTCATCCTCCTCGTCATCATCTTCAAGCTCTTCTTGCTCACTATCTTGAAACTGATGAATTTCATCTTTTATTTCTTCTTTTTGAGATTCATCACTCATAATTTTAATATGTTAAATCTTATTAATAACTTTTTAAAGTAAGTTTAGACTTTTAACAATATTCACTTTTGTATTAGATTACTTTCGTATGGATTGGTCTTAAAATAAAATTTTTATTATTTGGCAACCTGACTAGGAATTCTAGAATTTCATGTATTCCTATTCATTTCCTTTCTCTAGACTCTCCATAAATTCTTATCCTATTTGTAAAATCCATAATATATCTTCAAAATAAATATTGATTCTAAATAAAAAAAATTCGAGGATATTGCTCATTGTTAGGATTTAAAATATTTTCTTTGAGAGAAAAAAGAAGTAATTAAAAACACTTTAAAAAGAATTAATAATTAATGCTAATAAATTTTTATATTACTAGGTATATTTAAATAATAAATAATAAATAATGTTGTATTAATATGTATAAAAATGCCAATAGAACGACTTATAAAAATTATTTAATTTGTTCTGTATTGGGAACGATTTTGTTTCTTACACTAACAAATTTGCCAATGTCATTATCACAGGATCCAACTATATCAAGGCAAAATACTACAGACGATATAACACTAACTCAATCTGATCAATCAAAAGGAATTGTACAGATAACTAAAACGGCCACATCGTCATTCAATATAGTAAATGGGAGTACAGGTCTATTAGGGACATTTGATAACCTATACACCATCACAGGAAGTAGTGATTCTCTGAATAAATCTAAAGATCTCATCATAACCATGATAACAAGTGATCTTGACAAATCTCCTACAATAGGATATGTTAGAGCTGCTAACATTGATCAATTATTTGATATATCGAATAAATCAAATTCTATGCCATCCGCATTACCTAATCCCTTTGTTGATGAACAAACAATTAATTCAACACTTACATTGGTGATATCAGAGGCTATTGATTCAGCACAAAGCATTGAGTTCTCAACTGTTGCAATACAATGTAATTTTGGAATGAATATTATGGATTGGAAATGCAAGGATCATGGCATTTATGGATAGAATCTTAATTTCTATTTATTTTGACAACCATAGTATTACATTAGATTAAAGCAAAAATAATGATTGGGGATATTTCATCCAAATCTTTATACACAATACTTTTTTACATTTAATGTTTCTCTTTCTGTAATTAAATTTGTTTTATTTTTATTTAAACCAATTATGAAATAATTACATAGTAGAATAATTAGTTTCAATATCATTTTTGTAGTATTGCTATTTCTCATAACAATGCTATTGATAACAAATAGTTTTAATATACCAATAACATTCGATATATAATGAACTTTTTTCATCATAAAAAATTTGTCTGTGAAGAGGACAAACAAAAATTTGAAACTTATGAAGAACTAATTGATCATTCAAGACATATCCATCATATTACGATTTTAAAATGTAATGGATGTGGAAAGGAATTCATTCACGAAAAAGATAGGTTACATCATGTAAGAGAAGAACATGAAAAGGAATTAGATAGAAGAGAACATAAAGACGAATATAAAAAGGTTGTCAAAAATCCACAGCAGGAGATGGATGAACACTCTAGGAAGTTTAGTGATAATTTATAATTATATTTTTGTCATTTCTTAAATTAGTTTTTAACTACAATTGATGTCTAGGCAGATTTTAATTTACTAGAAACTATACCTGAGAAGGAACAAGCTAATATGTATAAGATATAAGAGTTTAATTAAGATTGGAAAATAATTGATATTCTCTTGTAAGTATATGAATAGGAAATATTAAAGATAATTTGTTAAAACTAACTTACAATATTGTTATGGTAACAATTGGTATTAATTTAGCGTTAGAGATATTTTTTGTTGGAACAGAAAGCTATAAATTCTGAATCTTGATTATGATTTCCTGAATACCAGTTATACCCATACAATAATAATACTGATGACACAAATATTTCTTCCAAAATAAGTTTAGATATTAAAAAGAATCTTTGAAGATCACAAGTATCTTGAATGTAGGTTTAGTCATTGAATATGTATTATAAACTAATACAAAAAATTATCATTGGAATGTAGTAGATCCTACATTTAATGATCTCCATAAATATCTAGAAAGACAATATGAATTGTTCGAAATAATAGTAAATGAGCTTGCTGAAAGAATAATAGCTATAGGAATAAAATCGATTGGATCATTAAAGAATTTATAGATGAAACTAGACTTTTGAAGCAACCTAATGTTACAAAAGCTGTTACCAGATCACGAATCAACAATAACTTATGTAAACTCTATACGATAAACGTAAATCCTTGTTAAGTGATTGAACAATTAATCAAACGATCGGAGGTCTTCCTCAGGAGTGAGTGGATATTGATCTTCAAAACGGAAACTATCATCTAATGGAGAATCAAACGATCGGAGGTCTTCCTCAGGAGTGAGTGGATATTGCTCATCATATGAAGGGGAATCAGGGAAATCCCCACCGTATGGTAAGTCATAAGGGAAATCGTAAGGTATTGATGGAGATGGGAATGGATAATATGGAGATTGATAGGGAGAAGGATAATAAATAGATGGATTTCTACCTGAACCACTATATAAAAGAATTACAAAACCTATAATCACTATTAAAATAAATAGTATAATCAAAAATTTTTTTTTTGTATGTATCAATAGGAATGGAGGATCAATAATAATTATTAATATTATTAATATTTACTTTCCTTTTGTGAAGTTAATTAAAGGACAGAGATTAGAGTACTTCTAAAAGCTAAAAAATTCCGTATTTAAAATAACAATTCAATAACTAATATTTATTTGAAAGATAATTATTGTCTTAATGTTAGGGAAACTAATAGAAAAGGATATATCAAAATAAGGCTGCTTTATCACTACTCAA
>JAATVK010000044.1 GCA_014523485.1 Nitrososphaerales archaeon TH5894 | reverse complement strand
TGAAATTTTTTAGCAAAATAAAAAAATTTTTAGGATTTTCTGATAATGACAAAGACGAAAATAATAACAATTTAAGTAATCCATTTATTGATAGCGAGGCAATCGCTTCTTTATCATTAGCATGTTTAAAACTTGACGAAAATTTGGGTGTGAAAAGTACTGGCAGATGTGGGATTTTTGTGAAGAGAGTAAACTCTGAAACCTTTAAACAGATGAAAGAGCATGTTGATAACTTTTTAAAAGTTGTAATAGATAAAAAAAATATTAATTTTGACGTTACATTTGACTCAAAAATAGATAATTATGGCTATTTATGGTTCATTATCAAAGGAAGATCAATAGAAGAAATAGTTGCAGTAATAAACGCTATAGGAGATATTATTCATGAAAAGGGTTTTTCACGACAATTATTAGCAAATATATTCGAATTTTCAAGTGGATATGATACAAATAACAATGATCCTGTAAACAATAATCAATATTTGATATATAACTATAAACTTGACAAATTTTATCCGTTTGTACCATACTCTTCATCATGGAATAATAAAAAAAGGAACCATGATCAAGAATTTAAGATAATGAAGCAAATATCCGACACAATAAAAATTGAAGAAAACCCTTCCTTATGGTATCCTATCTGGAATATTCCATTTTAGAAAAGAATAAATATTACTGCTGCAAATGTCACCCTAAACTTTCATTGTCATGTAAATCAATAACCTTACCCTATAAAATTGAATTATTCAATGTGTATTATTTATTGAAATCAATAACATAAAATATCCTCTAAAAGCAATTGAGGTAAAAAATAAGATTTGGTTGATTAGAAAAAACTTATATAATATAAATTCTAATCCTTCAAATTATATAATGACTGATGTTGCAAAAATAATAGAAATTGTTGGAAGTTCGGCTCAGGGATGGGAAGAGGCAGTTCAGGTTGCTCTTAATGAAGCGGGTAAAACAATCAAAGGAATCACTGGAGTAGAGGTAATTGATATGACTGGAAAAGTTGATCCTTCTACTGGAAAAATAAACCTCTATAAGGTTGCAGTTAAAATCGCTTTTGGTGTACAACATTCATAACTTTCATTTTTTTTGAGATCTAAAATTAAATTTTAAATAAATTTTAAATAAATAATCCTTATGAAATTTTATAAATGTATTTAATATTCTAACTGGATGGTATGAGAATATTAGATTCGTCAGATAAATACCCAAAACTTTACCATAAAAATGTAAATTTATACTATCCTATAAAAAAAAGAAATTTTTAATTCTACAATTCAAAGTATACGTTTATTTTTTTTTAAATAGAGCCTGTACAATAAATAACCTCCTCCTATTATAACAACTAGTATAATTAATTGAGTCAAAAATTTGAGTACTATTAAGCCAACAATAATTAATAATACAATAATAAGAGCATTAATAATAAAAGATTTATTCATAATAAAAGATTTATTCATAATAGGATATCAATTTGCATTATTCTATTTATTATACTTTGCTTTTAATTTCTTATGCATAATAATATGTTACTTTTGTTAGGGTCTCAATATAGAATTATTAATTAAAAAAAGAAGATATTTAATGCTATTCTAATCTAGTATTTTATTGATACTTTTAGCGATAATTAAGGGTACGAACTTGAAATTAATCCTTCATCTTTAAAAATTTGTGTTGCTTCTTCAAGAGAAACATCAGAATCAGGAATTATAGTATCAGATTTGACAATTTCTTTATCATCCAATGGTTGTCCATTTCATTTGATTAACCTAATCATTTCTGCTAATTTGTATTGTAGATCTTTTTGAGTAATTATTTGGTCACTTGCTCCTGATGAATAATTTTCAATCAAATTAACTATTGAATTATCAACTTCGTTAATTTGTCTAATATTTCTGAATTAATTTTGAATTGTCCTTTACCAGATATTCTAACAATAATATGAGTTCTACTCACACAATTTTACTACATGTCAATACAATAATTAAGTTTTACCGATTTCATTTTTTAATTTTGTTAATTCTTCTTCCACTGACCTATCTATAGAAGCTTTATCAAGTTCTTTTTCAATATCTATATTTCCTCCAGAAGGAATAGATGTTGTAATATCAGTTAATGTTCCAGAGTCTATCATTTCATCCAATGCCTGTGCTTTAGCCTTCATATTTTCTGTCTTTTCTTCTACCCTGTTTAATACCATACCAAGATCATTCATTTCTTCTGATATTCCTGTCAGGTTTTCCTTAATCTTCACTTGAGCTTCAGCTGCTGAATATTGTGCTTTTATCATTTCCTTACGTGTCTTGAATTCTTCTATTTTTGAACTAAGTCGTCTTTCAGCATCCTCCAGTTTATGTTGTTCTTTTTCTATATCACTAATCTGTCTTTCTAACTCTTTAATTTGTGTAAGTAGTAAATTCTTTCTTTCTAGTGCTAATCTTGCTAAATCTTCCCGATTAGATTCTAATGCTCGACGAGCTTGTTGTTCTAAGGTCGCAATATTAGTACTAAGTTTTGCTTTTTGAATTTCAAGTCGTTTTTTTGAAGTTACAACTGTGGTTATATCACGTCTTAATTTATTTATTAATTCGTGTTGTTTTTCGAAAGAATAGTTTAGCATCTCATTTGGATCTTCAAATTTATCAGCAACAGAATGAGCTTTTGCTCTAAATATAGATAAAAAACGTTCTATTAATCCCAATAAAAATATTATAACAGTATCAAATATTAATGTATATATATAATAAAGCAATTTTTATTTTATTAATTGAAGATTTTCTAGCCTCGTACTGATTTCTATATAATAAAAATTTATTTTATCTGATTTCTTCGTATATTTTTATAATATAAATCCATATTCATGTTATGACAATAATAACATTTCCTGTTATTTGATGATTAAATTACAAATAAAAGAGTTAATTGGATAGAGAGAACCAAAATGCTATTACTTGGATTGGGTAACAAAATCACAATAGCATTTGACAATAATAAATAAATACTTTAGGATAGTGCTAAAATACACAAAAAAAAATTATAATATAACCATTCTTCCAAGATTTACCATTATAATTTTGATAATTATGAATTATTAGAGTAATATTCTATTAGAATCTAAAAATATCGATATTATAAAAAAAATAAAAAAAGGCCTATTTTATATAATTAGGCTTTGCTTCACTTTTTTTATAATCTCCATATGATAAGAACAAGTTTTGTCCAGTTGTATTAAATTTGTTGTCTAATGCGTCGTTAGCTTCAGATTCAGTCAATGTTCTATTCCATACTCTTATCTCATCAACGTCTCCTGTAAAGAATTTATCTTCATTTAAGGAATTTGCTCCAATACGTAGAGGTTGGTCTCCCGTATTATCTGGTTCCTCGGTAATTGCACTTAGATTACCTACTAATTTACTATCAATATATAGCAATAACGAAGATCCATTAAATGTTAAAAGACTATAATGCCAATTTCCATCATTATAACTCTTAGAAGAGTTCACCAGAAAGTCATCTCCAGACGCTGCCTCAAATCCTCCTGCCACGGCATTGTTTTCATTTATCCAAATTCCGTAGTTCAAATTCATTCCTTCCTCATCAGTACCCATTCCACCTTTGTTTACAATATGACCAGGCTCAGTATAATTTGGACTAGTTCTAAACCATGTTGCTATAGTAAAATTAGAAAGATCTAATGCTTCACTATCAGGAATATCTTGGAATGTCGAACCTTGTAATGAAAGGTGAGGTTCAAGATTATATTTTGTAGTATTTGCTGATTGTGCATCAGCATCTAGGTCACTAATAGGGGAAAAAGAGACCGCTATGATAGTAAATAAAATTGATGTGGTAGCTAATCCCAGTAAATTTTGCCTTTTGTTTTGCATATCATGACACAGCATAGAAAGTATAAATAGATGACCATGAATTTTTCAGTTTATTTTAATATACTTATATAAGATAAAATAATTATAAGATCTCATTCTCTATAACCTTTGGAATCTTCTTTATAAACAAAAAAATATTCAGGATGTAAAACCAAATAAAGAATCTATCCTATTATTTTATTTTTAACAATTTAAATTTCAGCCTTCTCATTAGTTTCTTTCTCATAATTATGCGTCACTGTTTTTTGTATTACACTTTTTAAAGTCTGAGTCACAACAGGGAGAATTCGTTGATCATTTATCTGAGGTATTATATAATCTGTTTTGAGATGTTCAGTTTGTACTAAATTTGCTATAGCGTATGCAACATTCACCATCAAATTCTCATCCAACAATCTAACACGTAGATCTAGTAACGATCGAATTACTGATGGAAATATCACAGCATTGTTAACTTGATTTGGAAAATCAGACCTACCAGTGGCCACAATTTTTGCCCCACCATCCAAAGCAGCTTGAGGCAATATTTCAGGATAGGGATTACTTAATGCAAAAACTATTGGATCAACATTCATAGTAGATATTTCTTTGTTACTTAAAATATTACCTTTTGCGGAAACTCCTATAAATACATCACATCCTTCAATGACAGAACCTATTGAACCTTCTATTTTTGTAGGATTTGATGTAGATGCTATTTCATATTTAAATTGATTGTTGATCAAATCTTTGCGTCCTTCATAAATAGCACCCCTGCTATCAACTACTATTGTATTCTTACAACCTGCAGAATTAAGAATTTTATTTATCCCATAACCTGCAGAACCAGCTCCTAAAATTAAAATTTTAATTTTTTCCAACTGCTTTCTGACAAGTTTAAGGGAATTTATCAATGCAGCTAATGTGATTATAGCAGTTCCATGTTGATCATCATGAAATACAGGTATAGAAATCTCTTTTTTAAGTCTCTCTACTATTTCTAAAACTTTAGGAGATTCTATATCCTCTATATTTATAGCACCAAATAAAGGTTGAATATATTTTACAAATTTTATTATTTCCTCTTTGTTTTGTGTCTCAATACAGACAGGTACAGCATTTATACCCCCTAATAATTTAAAAAGAACTGATTTACCTTCCATTACTGGAAGGGCTGCGTAAGGACCAATGTTTCCAAGACCTAAAACTCTTGTTCCATCACATATAATGGCCACATTATTCCATTTGGAGGTAAAATCATAGGCTAATTCTTTATTCTCTGCAATCGCGGATGCAACATATGCAACACCTGGAGTATAAATTAAATTAATTAGACTATTTTCTTTTGCAAAAATATTCTCTATAGGGACACGATTTTGAATTTCTATTTTACCCTTTAACATTCTATGTAAATTAATTGAATCATCCTTTATATTCAAGTAATAACATTAAGTAGACAATATAATAATAGTTCTTCTAATACAAAATAAATCAATAAATCCTATAGTAAAATGTTTACTATTTTCAATCGGGGAATATCTATCCTAATAGTAATTATATTGTTATTGTTGGTATATAAATAGGAATATAATGACGATATTTGAAAGGTATTCGAAAAATCCGATACTGACTAGCAATAAAAATAATTGGTGGGAATCTAAGGCAGTCTTTAATTGTTCGGTATCATACGACGGTCAGAGTGTTCATATGCTATACAGAGCAATTGGAGAATATGATCATTATATTTCGAGAATAGGTTATGCATGTAGCAGTGATGGTTTTCAATTTGATAGACGACGTAACATTGCTATTCCTACAACAGAAGAATACGAAAAACATGGCATGGAAGACCCTCGAATAACACAAATTGATGATAAAATCTTTGTTACTTATGTTGTTCTATCAGAGTACGTAAAAAATCATCCAAAAGTATTTTCTGCCCTTGCAGTGACAAAAGATTATGATGAATTTGATAAATTAGGTATTATTACTAAAGACTTTGATAATAACAAAGATGTAATTTTCTTTCCAGATAAATTTAAGATAGACTCTAGCTTTTCTAATAATAGTTCCTTTCTTGTATTACACCGACCTACTAGTTTGAGTAATCCTGATTATCAGATAAGTCGTCCTAGTATATGGTTAAGTATAAGTAATACTGAATCAACATTAAGTAATTCTATTTTACTTTTAAAACCGGAACAAGATTGGGAGAGCCTCAAAGTTGGCGCCGGTCCATCACCTATTAAAACAAAAGAGGGATGGTTATTAATTTATCATGGTGTAAGTACTGACAAGGTCTATCGAGCCGGAGCAGCACTTTTAGATCTGGATGATCCAAGAAAAGTTATTGCTAGAACAAAACAACCTATCTTAGAACCAGAAGAAGACTATGAAAAATTAGGAGATGTTAATAATGTTGTTTTTCCAACGGGTACCGTTATAATTGATAAAAAGCTCTTGTTATATTATGGAGGAGCAGATAGAGTATGTTGTGTAGCAAGCACTGATATTGATGAACTAATTGAACATATTTTAAAAGACTCAATAACTGCTTAGATGTGAAATACTTGTTCTTCTTTCTAATCTTAAATCTCTCGTATATTTTAATTAATTTAAAAATTAAGTATGCTACTTTATTTTTTTATTTTCTATATATAACTAATAGTTATTTTAATTAAATACATATAAAGGGTATTCACTTCTATATATCTTTAGACAGTTTTATAGTTTTATTCATAAACAAATAATAAAATAAAATTTACGTCTATTAATAGGCTAAAAAATATATGAATTGTTATAATTCAAGCAGGAGGAGTATTAGGCGATACATCTTTAGATGACGCAATATCTTTAGACTTATCCTTTTCTTCCGTTGAATAGTCTATAGATTCTGATTCTATCCCTCTTTGTTTTAGAAAACAATCATCACAAATCCACTTTCCATTAAAATGTTTACCTAATTTAATTACATTATCATTTTCAACTTTAATAGATACTACGTCCGTAACTTTTGAGCCACATACTTGACAAGTATTAGGGTTATGATTGTCCATATAATCTATTGATCAAACAAGTTTTTAAGCATTAAATAATTAAATATAACCCTATATCTATCACTTTTTTAATAGCATCGAGATTTTTTGAAAGAAATTTGGTATTAGATCCTGAAATTTTAAAATATTCCTGATGATGCCAAGTTTAAAGATTTTATTCTTTTGAATTTTCTTTGATCCAAATATCATCTTTGAAATATATTTTTTATTTATTAGTTTTATAAAATTTTATCACCTGATAATATAAATATATTATATGAAAGTTATATTTTCTTTAGCTGTTTAATTATGTAACCAACCTATTGTATAATTGGTATTATTATAATAAATAGACAATAATTTGTTCTGAAATAACAAATCAAAATAATCGTTGTTCTGTTAGAGGATCGAAAAAATGTATATTTTTATATTTGACTATCAAATTAAATTCATCGTTTTGTTTATAGTTAAAATTATCAGTATTTGATGAAACTTTCACTATGCTATTATTTTCTAATTTAAATTCATAAATTACCTCATCTCCAAGTAATTCAGTAAATAATAATTTTCCTTTCAAAGATACTGCATCATGTTCTTTTTTGTATTTTTTATCATCAATCATAATATCTTTAGGTCTTATTCCTAAAATAATTTCAGAAGGGATATTTTCTAAAAGTGGTAAATTTATCTTTGAAATTTGAATATCCATTTGAGAAGAATAAAGAATAAAATCTTGAGATGTTTGAGATATTCTGAATTTCAAAAAATTCATTGGTGGACTTCCTATAAAATTTGCAACAAAAAGGTTTGTAGGTTGGTAATATATCGCATGAGGTGAACCTATCTGCTGAATTACTCCTTTGTTCATAACGATAATTTGATCGGCCATACTCATAGCTTCAATTTGATCGTGAGTGATATAGATGGTTGTAATTCTTATTTTCTTTTGTAATTTCTTAATCTCCGTTCTCATTTGCATACGTAACTTAGCATCCAAATTACTCAGTGGTTCATCCATTAGAAATAACTTTGGTTTTCTAACAAGTGCTCTTGCTAAAGCAACTCTTTGCATTTGACCGCCGCTCAATTCTTTTGGCTTTCGTTCAAGAAACTGAGTAAGTTCTAATAGACTAGCAGTATTCTCCACCTTATCTTTTATTTCATGTTTTGGTAATTTTCTCATTTTTAAAGGAAATGCAATGTTATCATATACGCTCATATGTGGATATAATGCATAACTTTGAAAAACCATAGCAACATCACGATTTTTGGGTGGAAGTTTATTTATTAAAGTATTATCAATGTAAATTTGTCCTTCTGTAGGGTCGATAAGCCCAGCTATAGATTTTATTATAGTAGTTTTACCACAGCCCGAAGGACCTAATAGTACTAAAAACATTCCTGAATCAATTTCCACAGAAAATTTCGTTACTGCATTTACACTTCCATACCTTTTACTAAGATTTTTGATTGTTATTCTAGACAGAAAATACTCACTAAGTCTACTAAAAAGTAATATTTAATATTAATTTGTAACAATAAACAACTCAATAAATTATTATACTAGACGACAGAAAATACGCATTCTATAATAGAATCGTATATTGTATTAAATAAACAACCTTGAAAATAATCATATTTATTAGTAAATAATTAATAATAGGAGTAGTTGTAACTTCTGTTATAATTCTAAAATGGCCAAGTTAAATCTTTTAATTACAGTATCTTTTGCAATTTTATCTTTATTTTTTATTTCACAAATGAATTTTATACCCGTTATTGCTCAAGAGGAGATAACTCTTACTGCAATTTTTGCTGAACCTAAGGAGCGATGGGATATGCTCTTGGAGAATGCTACAAAGATATTAAATGAGAGACATCCCGATAAAACTATTAAAATTGATTATAGAGTATTGCCATATTCTGATACACGAACACAAATCCTTACAGCAATGGCAGGAAAAACTCCTATTGATCTTATTTCTTTAGACCAAATATGGCTCGGTGAATTTGCAGAAGGAGGATTTTTATCAGATCTTACAGCTAATACACAAAAATGGAACAAGTCCTCCGACTGGTATCTACAAAATTGGGAGGGAGGATTGTATAATGATCAAGTCAAAGGCATTTGGGCATGGACAGATGTCAGGGCATTATGGTATTGGAAGGATCTATTGGGTAAAGCAGAAATTAATCCTGACGAGCTAGAGAATTGGAATGGATATTTATCTGCATCTAAAAAATTACACCAGGTTTTACAAAAAGATGGCACTCAGGGAATGCATTTAGTAGGTGCTGCCCACTCACCTGATATGTGGTACCCTTACCTATGGATGCTCGGAGGGGAAATATTAGAAAAAAGAGAAGGACACCCAACAAAACAAAATTATTGGTATCCCAAATATAACAGCGAATTAGGTGTTAAAGCGCTTCAATTTTTAAAAGATCAAGTCAATGCTGGAATTAAACCTCAAATGAATCATTACTGGGGTCAAGAATTCGCAGACAAGAAATTTGCTGTAATGCTTGAAGGATCTTGGTTATTGGGACAATTTGATAAGAACGAATGGAATACATTAAAAGAAAAAATAGGAATGATTCCAATGTTTCCGGTACCTAATACTCTAAATACAAACACTTCTACATTAATGGGAGGGTGGCTCTTAAGTATACCTGAAACGTCACAAAATAAAGAAATATCTTGGGAACTTCTTACTATAATGTTGGAGCCGAATGTTTTGATTCCGATGTTGTTACAACAGGGCTATCTTCCAACTCAAAAAAGCATAGGAGAAGGACAATACTCTGAGGAGTTGAAATCAACAATTCCTTATTATGAAGAACTCATTTCTCTAATTGAATTAGGGAAAGGAAGACCCAATATTCCTGAGTATCCTATAGTTGCCGAGCATATAAGAAATGCAATTGAACAAGTATACAATGGAATGGATCCAAAACAAGCGTTAGATGAGGCTTCAAAACAATCTGCAAAAGCCTTGGGTTGGTAATCTAATATTTATTTTTATCAAATAACACTATAACAGAGTACAATGTTAATCTTAAAAAGTATTGAGCCTTATATTTTTTTATTACCGAGTATTATAATATTATTTGTATTTCTTTTTGTACCCTTAGTTTGGAATATATATATTTCTTTACATGATGTATCCATTCTTACAATAATAAAAGAGTGGGAATTTATAGGATTTAAAAACTTTAATAATATTTTTTCTGATTCCAATTTTTACAATTCCCTCAAAGTTACATTGGTTTTTGTATGTGGCTCAGTTCTACTTCAATTCGGGATTGGACTTTTAATAGCTCTTCTGTTAAATCAACAGATTAGGGCTTCAGGACTATTTAGGACTTTGTTTATTATTCCATGGACAGTATCCACAGTTATTACAGGTTTCTCTTTTAAGTTTCTATTTGATGATAGTTTTGGAATTATTAACTATGGAATAGAAAAATTAGGTCTAGAATCTATTGGGTGGTTTTCAGATCCTAATTTAGCCATATGGATCGTTATTCTAGCAAATACTTGGTATGGTGCTCCTTTCACAATATTATTTCTTACAGCAGGATTACTTTCAATTAATCCTACACTTTATGAAGCAGCTATTATTGATGGTGCATCCAAGTTTAGGAGATTTTTTTATATCACTCTTCCACTTTTGAAATCTTTTATTTTAACTAATTTGATCTTGGTAACGGTTTGGACAATTAACTTTTTTGATTTGCAATTAATTATGACAAATGGCGGTCCCTTGTCTTCTACAACAACATTGTCTTTATATATGTATAAACAGGCTTTTGAATTTGGATATTTCTCTGAAGGGGCAGCAGTTGGTATATTACTCATTATCATGAACATAGCAATTGCCTTTGTATACCTTAAATTATTCGAAGTGAGGAATAAGAAAAAAAATAATTTCGAAGGTGATATAACA
>JAATVK010000043.1 GCA_014523485.1 Nitrososphaerales archaeon TH5894 | reverse complement strand
TGAAAAAAAATTTGAATACGTCCTCGACATTTGTATCTTCTAAATGGTTCTTTGCTGAAAAACCAGTTATTTACATATTGTTATTTACATATCTTTTTATTACTTTGTTACCGCTCGTGTGGGTTCTTTCAACCTCTTTTAAATCTAATGAAGAAGCAATTTCCCTTCCACCACAATTTATTCCCAACCATCCTACATTGGATAATTATCTATTTGTGATTACCGAACCACATATCATGCATAGCCTTTTTAATAGCTTCATTGTTAGCATCGGAAGTACTATCATCAGTGTTGCAATCAGCGCTTTAGGAGGTTATGCCTTCGCTAGATTTCAATTTAAAGGTAAAAATATTTTACTTAGTGTAATTTTAGGACTTTTTATGATCCCAGTTTTAATAAATATTATTCCACTCTATATTATGTTCTCTCAGATAGGTCTATTAAATTCCCTTTTGGGTCTAATACTCACTTTCCAAATTCTAATCATTCCTTTAAATATATTTTTGTTAAAGAGCTATTTTGAAACTATTCCTAGAGAGCTAGAAGAGGCGGCGTTAATAGATGGATGTTCCACTTTAGGAGTATTAAGAAGAATAACCATTCCATTATCAATGCCTGGATTTGCTATTGCTGCGGTCCTCGCATTTAGATTTTCTTGGAATGAATTTATACTTCCAATAGTTTTGGCTAATAGGCCAGATTCAATGGTTTTTCAGGTGGCATTATATGAATTTGTTTCTCTATATAGTATTGAATGGGGTTATCTAACTGCTGGAATAAATATAGCATTAATTCCAATTTTAGTATTGATGTTAATTTTTCAAAAACAAATGATTAGAGGACTCACTTTAGGTGCTATTAGAGATTAAATTTTATTTAATCAGAATAGAAATATAATAATCAATATAATATAGAGGTCTTATTTTATTCTCGTTTTATAGTATAGTAAATAATTTATTGTATATATACAAAGGTAGTAGTATGGAAGAAGAAGATAAAAAAACAGAAAATGCTAAAAAAATAGAAGAAAATAGTAAAGACATTGAAGATAACGAGGAACTTGAGGAAGAGTTAAACGAGTGGGAAGTAGAATCTACTGAGGCAGGAGATTAACAATCTCTGAACAAATGCTCAAACAATAATTATAGTTAATTATAATTTTAATTAAAGCATAGATTATTATCCTTTGTATATTTTATAAAACACTTGTAATTACATTTTAAAAGATGCATAAAATGATTAAGAAATTTCTTATATCTGTCTGACATAATTAATAATACAAAAATCATGACTATGATAAACCAAGTAGACACTACTCCTGAATTGGTTTCTGCTGTTTATAAAAAATCTAGAAAAAATATTTCATACTATAAAGAAAAAATCAAGTCTGACCCTCTTACATTGAGTGAAAAAATATTGATAGGTCACCTTTTTGATATAGAAAAAGATGATCAAAATAAAAATTTAGAAAGAGGAAAAAGTTATGTATTATTACGTCCTGATAGAGTTGCGTTACAAGATGTAACTGGTCAAATGACTCTTTTACAGTTTATGCAATCACATTTAAAGCAAACTACATTGCCAACTACTGTTCATTGTGATCATTTAATTCAAGCAAGACAAGAAGGAGTTTCTGATACTAAGGCTGCATTATATGAAAACAATGAAGTTTTTAAATTTTTAGAATCTGCATCAAGAAAATACGGGGTGGGATTTTGGAAACCCGGTGCAGGGATAATACACCAAGTAGTATTGGAAAATTATGCATTTCCTGGTGGTTTAATGATAGGGACCGATTCACATACTCCAAATGCTGGGGGATTGGGTATGATAGCTGTAGGAGTTGGTGGGTTGGATGCTGCAGAGGCTATGGCAGGTATGCCATGGGAGATTTTATATCCTAAACGAATAGGAGTTTATCTTAGAGGAAAGTTAAATGGATGGACAGCTCCAAAAGATATCATTTTGTATGTAGCCTCAAAATTAACTGTTTCTGGAGGTACGAATGCTATAATAGAATATTTTGGTCCTGGTTCCAATTCAATTAGCTGTACTGGAAAAGCTACTATAACTAACATGGGTGCAGAGATTGGAGCAACTTGTTCAATTTTTGAGTACGATAAAAGAATGGAAACATATCTTCAATCTACAAATCGGGCGGAGATTGCAGACGTTGCTAATGAAAATATAGATATTTTAACACAGGACCCAGAAGTTTATTCTGAACCAGAAAAATATTTTGATAAAGTAATTAGAATTGATTTATCCACTCTGGAGCCCTACATAGTTGGTCCTCATACCCCAGATTTAGGCAGGCCAATTTCCCAGATGAAACAAGATGTTTTAAACAATAAATATATCGATGAGATTTCAGTTGCTCTTATTGGTAGTTGTACAAACTCTTCTTATGAGGATATGTCAAGAGCATCCGATATTGCAGAACAAGCTGATCAGCAAGGTGCCAAAACCAAAACTTCTCTTTTGGTAACACCTGGATCGGAGATGATTAGAGCAACAATTGAAAGAGACGGACAAATGAAAGTTCTCAAAGATATTGGTGCCACTGTTTTAGCAAATGCTTGCGGTCCATGTATAGGGCAGTGGAGCAGACCTGAAATCAAAATTGGGCAACCCAATACTATTGTTACATCATACAATAGAAATTTTCCTGGAAGAAATGATGGAAAAAGAGATACAATGAATTTCATCGCGAGTCCTGAGATTGTGATCGCGTTGGCTCTTGCTGGAAAACTATCATTTAATCCTCTAACAGATATAATTGAAGTAAAAGATGGAACAAAATTCAAACTTGAACCTCCACAATTGGCCCCCGAAGTTCCATCAAAAGGATTTGCAAATGTAAGGGATGTTTATGTAGAACCATCAACAGAGCCAGATAATATTGAGGTGATAATAGATACCGATAGTGAAAGATTACAAAAGTTAGAACCATTTTCACCGTGGAATGGAAAAGATATTATCGAAGTCCCAGTTCTTGCAAAAGTCAAGGGAAAATGTACTACTGATCATATTTCTCCAGCCGGTCCATGGCTAATGTATAGAGGACATCTGGATCGAATAAGTGATAATTTGTTATTAGGGGCGGTAAATGCATTTCATGATACAGAAATAGGAAATGGAAAGAATTTATTAAATGGAATGATAGAATCATACCCCCATGTTGCAAGAGAGTATAAAGAAAATGGTCTTCCATGGGTTATAATAGGAGATACAAATTATGGGGAGGGTAGTAGTAGAGAGCACGCAGCAATGACTCCTCGATATTTGGGATGTGCTGCAGTAATATCTAAGAGTTTTGCCAGAATACATGAAACAAATCTTAAAAAACAGGGGATTTTAGCACTCACTTTTGAAAATAGCGTAGATTATGATAAGATCCATGAAGATGATAGAATAAGCATAATCGGATTAGATAAATTAGAACCATCCAAACCTGTAAAGTGTAAGATCAGTCATAAAGAGAAAGAAGCCAAAATAAGTGAAGAAGAAATAATTTTGAAACATTCTTACAACCAGCATCAAATAGACTGGTTTCGTTATGGGTCTGCACTAAATGTTCTTAAATCAAAGACAGAACAATAATAAAGGAATTTCATATATCTAATCATAATAAACAAAATGCTTTACTATAACTTGATTTTAGTAAAACTATGACGTTCTCTATTCTTAGATCAACATTTTATATTCTTATTTCAAATAGGTGATCAAAAATTAAAGAGAAATATTTGTTTATAGCTGATGCCATGTTAGGAAAAATCGCAAAAAAATTAAGGATACTTGGATTTGATACCATTTATATTACATCAAATATAACGGATAGAGAAATATTAGATCTTCTTATGAAAACTAAGAGGATTTTATTAACTAGTGATAAGGAATTATTTTATAGATCTAAACAATATAAATGTCATTCAATATTTATTAATAAAAATACAGAAATTGAAAATTTAATTACCATTTTTAGTAACTTAGAAATAAAAGTTATAGATACTTTATTAAGTTGCCATCGTTGTTCTCTTTGTAACAATAAACTTGAAATTATAGAAGATATAAACTTAGTAACAAATAAAGTTTATCAAACAGTAATTAAAAATAATAATGAATTTTATAAATGTAAAAGATGTAATAAATTGTATTGGCATGGAAGCCATATTAAAAATATTATTTTACTGATAGAAAGAATTAATAAAATGCTATGATTATAGTTTGTATATTTTATATATTTTAAAAATATATAAATGAATAAAAGTGGGTAGGTCAGATTTTAGTATAAACCGCCTCTTTAGTAATTAATGGACTAAAATAATTATCAGATTATAAAACTAACTAAAAATAAAACCTATTAATACAAACTATTCTATCAATAATAAAATTAAGCTATAGAACGATAAAGGATTTAAAATATCAAAAAAATTTATAATTTTGAAAATTAATATAATTATTCTAAACAGGAAAATCTTAATAATCCTTTTTTTATACTATCTTGCTAATGTATAAAAAATCTCTAGATTCAAGCATATTTTCCAATCCTATTAATTATGTTCCAAAGGCCATTTTTTTTACAAAAGGTAAAGGGGTACACAAGGATTATTTAACGAGTTTTGAGCTTTCATTGAGGGATGCGAAGATTTCGGATCTTAATTTAGTAACGGTGTCTAGTATTAAGCCACCACAATGTAAAATAATTAGTATTCAGGAGGGAAGGAAATATCTTCTACCTGGCCAAATTACATTTGCTGTAATGGCCAGATCATCAACCAATGAACCAAATAGGCTTATTGCATCTTCTATAGGTTTAGCATACCCAGCGAACAATGATAAATCTGGATATCTGTCTGAACATCACTCTACAGGGGAGACTGCACTAAAGGCAGGTGAGTATGCAGAAGATATGGCTATGGAAATGCTTGCTACAATTATAGGTTTACCAAACGATACTTCGTTAACATGGAATGAAAAAGAAGAACAATGGAAATTATCTGGTAAAATTTACAAAACTCAGAATTTCACTCAATCAGCAGAAGGACATAAAGATGGTATGTGGACTACAGTTTTAAGTGCTGCAGTTTTTATCTTATAATTACCTTTTGAACACTATATAAAATTGGAAGAACACCAGAATAAATTTGATAAATATTTTGGGTTGTTAAATTAAAATATAATTTGTTAAAAGGTTCTAAATTTTAGGACAATAATATTGTGTCGACTCAATTATTCTTTATATAAATTACTAATACATTGTTATTGATAATGTCTGTGATCCTGTAGTATTGGTATTATTAGTATTCTAATTATTGCTATTGAAATATTTATGATATTAAAATTGAAAGAAATGAACTAAATAAATTTCGAAATGCATTTTAAATTATTGATTTAATATGTCTAAGGCAGGAACTTAAGAACAATAACTTTTATACTAATTTTTTTAGTTATAGCTAAAATTAAGCAACCTTATTATCCTTCAGTGAAAATAATAAAATTATGCAAAAAACAAAATATTTTTTTATAATTGTAGGATTTTTGTATTTGATCTTAATTACAAGCTTTACATTTATTTATGGCGAAAATCTTAAAAACTTTTTTATGAATAGTAATATTAGTAAAATTAATGAATTAGAACCTTTTTACATAGCTACAAAAATTGAATGTCTGAATTCAAAAGAATTAAAATCTCATCCATATATAATGTTTAAAGATGTTTGTGTAGAGAAAGCTACTATCAAGGGAGTAGGGAAAATAGTTAATAATGAGACATTTGTAAATACAGTTTTAGAAAATAAAATAGTATTTGGTCAAGGAAATGGAACAATTTCTACTGAAGATGGTCAATCGATAAGTTGGAAATCTTTTGATGCAAATTTACTAAAAGGAGAATATCCAGGATATAGAGGTATAATATATTTTAATTCTACTTTAGACCATAAATTTGCATTTCTCAATAATACAGTAGCAATTTATGAAAGTGATTCAGACACAATTAGATCAATTTGGTTATGGGAATAACCTTTGATATGGTCATTGTCTAAGATCCTATAAATTTAAAATTTTTTTGAATTTGATGCGAACAATATCTTCATTAATTATTATATTTTTGTATTTCCAAAATTTGTGATTATCTTACTAATCCATTTGGTTGTTTTATTTAATAAATCTAATCTAGCAAATTCATTTGGTGAATGAGACCTACCATATTTGTATGACGACCCAATACAAACACAAGGGGCACCCAAGATATCGAGAAAGTAATACATTGGCCCCGTAGCTGCAGATGATATACTTTTTATAGTAGAACCAAATATAGCAGTAGCAGATTCTGCAACAACTTTTATGAAGGGATGATCAACAGGAGTAGTTCGTGCTGGCCATTCCTTCTGTAATAATTTAATTTCAAGTAAATTTTTCTCAAACCCCTGGTCTAGCATATGATCACAAAGCCTTCTAAATTGAATAAGTGGATCCATATTAGGAACTAAACGGAAATCTAATTTTGCTATAGCTTTATTTGGAATAATAGTTTTAGACCCCTTTCCAAGATAACCAGCTAATAGACTGCTTATGTTACAGGTCGGCATTCCTTCATAGAACTTTTTAGCCTCAATATTTTTTACATTATTTAAAAATTTACTAATACCATATTCTCTTTTGAATATTTCCTCATCAAATGGTTCCTTATCTAATAGTTCGAGTTCTACCTCTGAAAAATCTCTTACTTCTTTATACCAATTTTTTATTAAAATTTTTCCATCGCTATCGCGAAGGGACTTTAGTGCATCTACTAGAATCCAAGCAGGATTTTCTATGAGGGTTGCTAGACTAGAGTGGACATCTCGTGATGGTCCTCCTTTAGCTATAAGCTCCACATATAAGATACCTTTTAGGCCTAACATAATAATTGGTCTTTCTTTTTCATCTATGTAACCAAATTCCCATATTACTCCATCACACTTTAGTTTTTCTTTATGTTGTATAAGGAATCCTTCCAGATTGGGGCTTCCAATTTCCTCTTCACCTTCTACAACAAATTTTATATTACAAGGAACATCGCCAGAACTTTTCAAAAGATATTCCACTGCTTTTATTCTTGTTATTAATTCACCTTTATCATCTGATGAACCTCTTCCATAAATATAATTTCCACTAACTTTACCACTAAATGCCTCATTATTTTCCCATAATTCAATAGGATCTTCTGGTTGTACATCATAATGGTTATAAAACAAAAGCGTTTTACCTTGAGGATTTCTTTTTGATTGGACTTCTCCATATATTATGGGAGGTGATAAACTATGTCTATCAATTTTAGGCTCTATATTGAAATTATTATCCGTAACTATACCCTTTTTTTGTTGAGGAAAAAGTAATTCCGTCTTTATGCCAGCCTTTTCCATTATGTTTTTTACTAAAAGAGAACATTCAAGGACCCCGTTGTTTCTAGCAGAAACACTTGGTTGCCTTATTAAGATTTGAAGATCTGATATGAGATCTTCCATATGTGAATCTATTATATAGTCAATTTTATTCAAACTGAATATTCTTATGAATATTAATAATATATAGTTAAATTTTAAAATTTCAGTAAAAATAAAAAAGAAATAATGAATAGTAATTTATTATAAACAATTACCATACTACATTATGGGTTCATTTTTTTTTGTTCTTTCCCATATATGAGAAATTACCTCAAATATAGTTTCAGTAACAGAACCATTAAATTTCTTGTCCCATAATGAGGCAACATATTCGCTTGGAGAGATTCTATTTTTCACTCGGCTATCCAAAATATTTAAAAATTCAGGCTTAATATTTAGATCAGATAATCCTTTTCTGGCATAATCAAGTTGAACTTTAATTGTATCTACCATTGGAAAATGAGCTGTAGCATTAAAACCTGATTGTACTGATGCTTGTCTTTCTTCTCTCAATATTGGGAGACTTCTTAGCAGTTTCTCACCGTAGGACTCTTCATGGATAGCTCTGTATATATAGCCAACAAAAAATTCAATCATAGCCATCAAAGCTTTTGGTGTTGGCTGTACTGATAATATCCTTGTTTCAACACGATAAAAATCAGAATTCAAACGTATGCGTACATCATCATGCCTTTCTTTTTCAAGGTCAAAGTAATCTCTGGCAATTATGGGTTTTCTTGATTTTATATAATCTATATAATTATCTATATTTTTTAGATATGTTGTAATTGCAGGAAATCCTGAATTTTGTTGTTCAGATTGATCATATAGATATATCCTTGGTTCATGAAAGGAAAATACTTTTCCAGCAAAAAGTTTGCTACTAGCACCAAGTATGATTGAAGATGAAATAAGATTTAAAATATGGTTAAACATTAAGACTGCATATGTAGGATTTCGTCCTTGTAAATGAAAATGAAATCCCTGAATTGCAGCCGCTATATGTGCAGCTTTAAACGTTTTCCCTTCAAATTCTATATCAGCAAATTTACTTTGCCATTCAAATAATTTTTTATATCTATCTTTATCTGTTACTATATTATCTTGAAGAATATTTGGTGACGGATTCGCACCAAGGAAGACTGGAATAACTATTTTTTCCTTGTAAACTTTTTGAATCGTTTTTTCTAAGTGTTCAATTATAAATTCTTCATATAATAAATTTAGATCTAACAAATTTGTAATCGATATTGGAGAAGTTTTAAATTCGAATTGACCCGATCCATACTCATAATCTATCATACAACCAGAATTTTGGAAAAATTTAGAGTTTTGTAATTCTTCGATTAGTTGAGAAGCATTGACAGAGTTTCCTTTATCATCTAACAAACATCCCTCTACTTCTGTACCTACCATGAATAGTGGATCATACCTAGCACTATCTTTTCGTGCTCTAAACTTTAATTCTTCTGCCTGCTTTTCTATTAGCATGGCATCATTTTCCATATTAACTAAGAGATCTACCTCCATATGAAATTTAAGGATAATGTATATTAATGCAATCCTTTGGAGTATTGTAAATTTGTAATTTCATATATAGAAATATGTATAGTATATATTATTTATTTATTTTAATTAAAATTCGCTTATTACTAATTGATTATTTTTAAAGCTTGGTAATAATTTAAAGAATAGTTATTTTATTTATTGTCTAGAACATATAAGTTCTATTCTAGATCTATCTATTTTATAATTATAATGAATATATCTATTACATTAAAACAGCAAACAGTAATATTGAATTAATTAATTTCCTGTATAGCTGAGATAATCTTGGCTTACAGAATTTAATTAACAATTTATTTGGTTCTTGTTTAATAGGAGGATCTTTAAATTTTCAAATATAAAAGGATATTATAAATTTCAAATTTAACATTCCGAGTTATGTATACCTTTTAGTAAAGTCTATTTAGTTCTATAGTTACTTATTAAATATTCGGGTCAAAGTCTTTATATAGTTTTGAGGCCATTATATCTCTACTATTTTGATACTTGTTATTAACATTATATTCCTTATCAATTTCTCCAGTAATATCATTATAATAGATCTGACAGATAGTAACAAAAGGATAAACCTTTGTCTTTTTTATTACAGAAATAGGGATTGTCCAATGACCAGAATAACCTATATCTCCAAATCCTGCACTATTAATTATATTAATATGAAGTCTTGCTATAGAAGAACGTGTTTTGATAATAGGTACCAAATTTTTAGTTACTGTATACTCGATTGTTCTGCCAAGATATGTTTCTCCAGGTTTAAGCCATAGACCATCATTTGGAATTTTTATAATTTTAGTTGAATTCTCTTTTTTCATATCTAAATAATCACAATCATAAAATTTTAATTCATCATGTAAAGTTAAATTATAACTATTTGGATTTAAATTTTTTATATTAAACGGTTCTATTATTACATCTTTATTTAAACGATTTAGAATTTCTCTACTAGTAAGGATTCCCATGCATCATTATCTATAGAGATAACTTAAAATTCTTCTGAATAATAGTGATTTTACAATAATTGTTTTAAAACCAATTAGAGAATTGCGTTGAAAATAGGGAAATAAAGAGGTAATAATAGAACAGTGATATAAATACAACATAAGTCGTGAATAACTTTTTATGCCACAAATACTTTGAAAAAATATGGTGAAGGTGGATAATTATATACATATTCTCACTAATTTTATTTACTACAATGCTTATTTATATCTTGAAAATCATTTCTCATAATTTCTAGTATAATTTTTATTTGGTCCCTAAACAAATAATCCCTAATTGAAGTTACATAATTATTTTTATATTTTTGTTACTTTACCATTAAATCTTGGAAAATAATTGC
>JAATVK010000042.1 GCA_014523485.1 Nitrososphaerales archaeon TH5894 | reverse complement strand
TATTCTCGGTATACAATTTCTCCTTCTGCAAATACTGTTTTTACATAGCTAGATAGCAAAAAAGGATCATTGTTCCAAAGCGTAAGTGATGCTTTAAAGCCTGGTTTGACTTGTCCTAAAGTCTTTGCTCCAATTATATCTGCAGGTTCTTTTGTTATCTTTGAAATCGCTTCTGCTTTTGTAGTACCAAATCTTAATAAATGTCTTAAACAGTAAAAAAGATTTCTTTGTAATAGGACAGGATGATCCGTCATCAATGCAAATTTAGCATTTGATCTGAGCAATTTTTCTATATTTCTCCAACTTTCGTGTTTCAATTCTACTTTATAGGGAAATGAATCTAAAGGCCCATAGATAATAGGAATTTTATTTAACCTTAATTGCTGGAATATGTAGTCATTATGTACATCACATAAATGATTTGCAATAGCCTCAATTTTAAATTCTTTAATCAATTCTATCATAATCATAACATCATCTTCTTTGTGAACATGTACCATCAATTTGTATTTTTTTTTCAAAATATCTAGGAAAAGTTCTAATTGGGGATCAATTTCCTCAATCAATTTTTTCTTTTTTTCTAAAAGCGTCATTGCCTTTTTGGCTTTCAAGAGATTGTCACGAAGAATTGCTATTGCTCCCATTCTTGTCGAAGGTCGAGTACCTTTCCATTTTATAGTACTTCTTGGATTATATCCTAAAGCTGTTTTGATCCCTATATCTGAAATAAAGGCATTTGTTATATTTGACGAAAAATTTCGGATTAAAACTGCTTTACCACTTATTATGTTCCCACTACCAGGTAACACCACTGAGTATAAAATGCCAGATTCAATAGATTCTTGAAAAGAGGGATCATCCATATATATACTATGCAAAGCGTTAGATAAAGGAGAAATTGAATCCATATGTTCATTTGCTTCTTCTTCGTTTGAAGGCTCTCCAGCTCTAACCATACCTATGTGACTATGAGCATCAATGAATGAGGGGGTAACTGCTTCACAATGTTCTATAATTTCGTGTGATCCAGATGGCTTATTATGACCGACAAATTTTATTTCATTACCTTCAATTCCAATAAAACAATTTTTTTTCTCGTTACTACCATCGAATAGTAATTTTGTTTGTATTAATCTCATAATTAACTTCTACTAATTTTTCTTTCATTTTTAATATTTATAATAATCAGATTAATTATTAACTATATTTATTATAGAAATATGTCCTTGAAATAAAATATATTGATTATTTCGCTGTTGGAGAAAGTCATTTATTATAAATTTTTATATATTATTAATATTTTTAATATTCCTTTACAATTGTATCAATTCTTGTTTTATTCTATGGTTTATAGAAATTGTATTAACATTACCTTTAACCTAAGTTAAATAGATTATACTGTCTTGTTACCTTTTAGTTTGTTTCTGTCTTCAATATTTTCTATCTCTAACAGTTTTTTTCTCAATTGTTCACTACTATTTACATATAATATTGTTGAAGCAGCTATTGCAATTATAATGAATGGACCAAAAAAATCGTTAAATCTAAGTGTATTAAATATTGATTTTTTGGCAATGTTGTCATCTGTCTGATTATTGTTATTATTATCATTAGCATTATCAGTTACTGAACTCGGCGTTGACGCTATGTTTTGGGAATTATTGGGAATAAACTTGATTGTTACTTTTCCTAGAGCATTTCCTCGCTGCTCTGCAAACCAAACATCTTTTTTAGAGTCTGTAACAAGATATTGTACAAAAGAATTTGGCGTTGGAATCTCTATATTCATAGTTTCTCCTGTATCTGGGTCTAGTACTGCTAGTGTGTCTGAAACATGTTGAGCTATCCATAAATTATTATAAGCATCTAGGGCCATTCCAAATGCTAATCCGTTAATATCCGTTAAAGGATATTCTTTAAATACAAAGTTAAACGTATTAAATCGAACAACAGAATTTTTTTCATGATCACTAATATATAGGTAAGAATTTTTTCCGTCCAATAGCAAGGCTGTTGGCTCAGATAATATAGACCTCTCCAAAGCATCTGATTTTGTGACATTCGGATATTCATTAATTGTCTTAGTTTGTATATCTAATTGTCCTATTTTGCCTATTGATTCAGCAAACCAGATGTAATTATTATTTTCATCATAAATAAGGCTTAATGGTCTTGAATTTGCCGTAGGAATTTTAAACGTTTCAAAGTTATTTTTATTTATATTAAATTTTAGAATTGAATTATCTTGTATTATGCTCATCCATATGTTACCCCGGTTATCCATTGTCAATCCCGCTATTACTCCTTTATTTGGTAATTCGTATGTTTCAGTTTTTTTGGTGTCAGTGTTGAATTTACCTAATATATTAGAGGTTGGATCTATAAACCATAGGATTTTAGTATTTTTAGGATCTAAGACAGAGAAGGTTATTAGATTAATACCATCGATTGTATGCTCTTCGTACTTCTTATTCTCAATATCAAATTGCCACAATCTTCCACTTCCGGGTAAGGAATCACCTACCCAGATAGAATCAGTACTAGCCTGATACACAGGATTCAGTAACAAGCTATTCTGAGGAGTTTTGTATTCGGTAATATTAAATTGTAAATCAGAGATTCTAGGTTTTATATTTACTTCAAAGGTAGCAATAGTATTTGGAGCATTAGGCTGTGATGTCTTTCCCTGAATCTCGAAATTCCATAATCCCAATGCACTAAGTGGAACTATTGCATTGAATCGTCCATTAGATATTTTTTCCATGTCTATTACAATAGGTCCGATCCCTCGTTCTATTTCTGATAATTTTAGACTCGCGTTAATTATGTTGGTTGTAGGTTTATTATTGTAATCAGAAAATTCTACAAATATTTTATTCTCTCCCAATCTCGCTGGCTCTAGATGAATTTGTATCTTTTGATTTTCGCTATAAACAACAGTAGAATAAACATCACTATTCTGTACTGGGTTTTCGAGGTTTACAATTTCTGTAGAATTGGTGATGTTTGAAGACGGTAGTTCGCCTGAAGGTAATACCATGTTAGTCATTAAGGAAACTGCAAACAAAAGACCTAGTCCTACAAGTGCTTCAAATCTTAAAGTCCAGCTAAATCGTTTTATAAAGTTGGGTTCATTTGCTATTGTTCCTTTTCTATGACCTTTTTCCACTAGTTGTTTTATTGATAAAGTTGAAAATTTTTTTTCAGTTATGAATTGATGGTAACCCCCTATTATTATCATGAGAGCAGCAAGTATTAATTTTACAATCAATATTTTACCATACAGTGAAGCAATTGTTGTAGAAAGATTAGCTTCTAATGACCACAACAAGATTGGTCCAGTTATAGATATACTACCTAAAACCGGTATTATTATAGTTGAAAATCGAGGAATTACCATTGAAATAATTTTTGCTTTTAATTCTTCATCTTTTATTAAAAATATTTTTGAAACAAAAACAAAGGTCAAAAAAATTAAACCTCCAATCCAAAATGAAGCAGCTATGTTATGGAAATAATCTATTAGAACAGGAACAAAACTCTTTAATGCTGCTGAATGAGATATCATGCTATTGGTAAATAATAAGCCTAATCCTAGACACATTGTAGCAATAAAATAGTTAACTTCATCTCGAGTTTTTTTAGAATTGTTAAATCTTTTATAATATATTAGTAAAAATCCTAGTAAGAATAAAGTTAAACCTAACCTAATAAGTATAATCTTTCCAAACTCTGTGGTTAGTACATCCCCTACTGATCCTCCTATAGCAGTAGCTTGAATTAGTAGTATAGCAATAATAGAAAAAAGGACCAGAACAGTTCCAATAATACTCAATTTTATTAAATCTCTTTTGATTAGATGCAAATTTGATTGAATAACACCTTTGATCCATTCAAATTTTGATAAAGGTTTTTGAATCCACAAAAATATGAATGCGGCTCCCACTATTACAATCTGACCAACATATCCCGGTATCCTACTAAGAGAATTTTCTATTGATAACAAATCAACAATGTCTTTGGATTCAGATTTGACATGACTAAAATCTGTCACTCCAGTTCCAATACTATAAACTACAGAGCCATCAACTACGTGTCCGTCAACTGCAGATAGTACTTTAGTATTAATAGTAAAAGTTCCTTCACCGATATCTGGTTTTAATGGTACAGAAATAGTAGAAGTATCTCCATTATAATTTTCTGAATTTCCCTCATCCACTCTATTCCCTTCCGAATCAATTACAGAAATTTGGCTATACGGTAAAACTATAGGTTCACTAAAATAAACAATAACACGATCCGGAGGGTTTTCTAAGGATTGAAATTGCTTAGGGTTAGAATCAATTACTATAGGATGTGCATAAACTTGAGAGGGAAAATAACTTGTAATACATAGTAAGAAAAAAAAAATTAAACTAAAAGATAAGGAAATTTTTTTTTTTAAATCTCTCATTGATACCTATTATTTTAAATCATTCAAGAATTAATTTGTTTTCTCGAGAATTTTGTATTCTGGTAAATTATTTTATAATTAATAAATTATAAAGATTCGAATTTTGCTTAGTATTTACATGGTCATTGTTTAAAATTTAGTTAGATATAATATATATTTGATTAAATAAAATGATAGCTTTGATTCAATTTAACACTTTAATTTGTTTGATATTGATAGTATGGGTACTAGTTTTTTTAGTTTCTCTAATTCCAACTTGGAATAATAAAGTATATGCACATATTCCATCAACAATACCGAATGCTATCTTTAAAGAAAAAGATGGTTATAATATTGCATTTTTACCATATCCTGCTCAACCAAAAGTAAATGACAATAGTACTTTATTGAATTTTAATGTTCAAAAAGATGGGAATGATGTTACAAATACTTTTATATCATTAATAATAACGGATAAGACTTCAAAAAAAATAGTATACCAAGTGCCAGACAAATTTTACGAATTTTCGGATATTACTTATCCGTGTACTTTTAAAAACCAGTCTACATATTCTTTATCATTGTTAACTAAAGTTGCAGGGGATCCTAAATACGAAAATAATCCTCTTATAGAAAGTTTTGAGATTGAAATATCAAGTGGTAGTAATCAACTTTTGGTTACAATTATATTTTTTGTAATTTTCTTTTTTATTATGATGTTTATTATTTTTCCCAAATTCGGAAAACAGGTAGTAGCATTCCTCAAAAGGAGATGTTAAAATAAATTGACTAAAGATATAATTTTTGAATACACCTTGAATTACGATCATTAGCTTTAATCGTATTAATTTATGATTATTTTAATTAAAATTTAATAGTTGAGATTATAATATTTTCAATTATTATCCTTTTTTTATTTATTAGAATCCGTTAATTGAGTGGAAATTGGATTTTATATTTGTACCATAAATTTATTATTTAAGCTAATATTATATACGATGTCTTGAGAGCACTAGGTCTGTTATTTTTATTAATTAGTATGTCAATTTCAAATATGAAAATATACGCTCACACTTTTTCAACAAATGAAAGTGTAATATTTTTAGCTTTAGTAGATAAGTTAAAAACTCAGGCTCAATTAATTGAACAATTTCTTCTAGAAGATGATTATGATTCCGCAATTAAACATGCCCAAATATTAAAACAGTTTTATAATAATGATACAAACAAAGAAATACAAGAAAAAAATAAAAAAGTAGCAAATGAAATCTCTTTATTAATAAATACATTTTCGTTGATCGATCCAAATAACATTACGAAAGCACAAATAACTAAAACTGTTTCGGATTTGGAATCCGTTTTAGATGAAGCAATCTCAGTAAGAATTTCAGACGATATTTTGAATAATTCAACAATTCAAGCTTTAAGATTAGCTACTCTAGTGAATGAGGTGGATATCAATTATGCTAATTCATTTAACGTACAGCCACATAATATGTCATCTATGAATATGGACAACACCAGCAGCCACCACCAACAACCACCATCTACGAATATGTCCGCTATTAGTATAGACAAACATAATCAGAATCTTACTACTGTTAATAAAGAAATTCAAAATAATACATCATATTCTACCGCTCTAAAATTATCATACATAGTTTCAGATTTATTTAAAGAAATCAAGTCAGAACATGAAATTAATGATCTAGATAAAGTTAATAAATTAAACGAAGGGATTGCTAACCTTGTGACTCTTATTGAAATGAAAAAACCATATACTGAAGTAGTTAAAGTTATTCATGGAGTAATACAACCATTATTACAAAATTTATATGATTTAAAACTGGACATATAATAATGAGTTCAAACTATTTCGATTTCCAATTCATACAATTACAAAAAAAAGTTCATAGTAAATATTTTTTGAAAGAGTTGAAAGATTGAAAACTGTTACATTTCTTTCATTGATAATTCCTATATTATTTTTAAACTCACAATGTATTCAAATATTTGGACATAGTTTTACTACAGATGATTCAATATACTTGTTAACATTAATAAAAAAGGCTGAAACAGAGTTGGATCTTGCTCAAGAAAACTATCCAGCAAATATAACTTTATCTTTAGATCATTCAGAAGAAGCAGCTAGATTTGTTGCTGATACTTTCTATACTGACGAAGATGTAGCAAATGATGACGAATTTACTGAAAGATATAATAAAGAAATATCCACTGCAAATTCAACCTCCGATGCTTTAGTTATTGCTACGCTTATTGATGAAGCATTAAGAGAATATTCAGATTCAATAGATCTTTCATTTGATATTACAAATATGTCAAATTTATTGTACATACTACCAATAAATAATGAAAACCAGTCAATAAATAAAAATATATTAGAAGAGACAACAGTTGTTAAGGACTTTTTGAACGCTGGACCAGAAGATAATTATAGTTTATTGAAAGACGTAAAAAATATTGACCCCAGTGAAATAAAAAAGATTTTTTCATCAAATAATACAGTTAATGAGTACAGTGATTATCAAAGTGCTTTGGCTATCGCTTTAGAAATTAATAAACTATTTCAAATAGATTTGAAATCTTTTGATGGGATAAATAAACAAAATATTCGGGATATTACAAAATTAGAAGAAGATTTGACTTATTTTTATTCTTTGTTAAATAATAAATCGTCACCAGCAGATGTGATGAAAATTATTCATCTTGAAATTCAACCTACACTGCAAAAAGTGTTTTCCTTAAAAACAATAATGTAATAATAAATAAATGGTAGAACTATGATTAGTATTTCATTTATCTAGATAAAATTAAACTTTTTCTCCTTTTGTATATCTTTAATTTTAAATAAGTTCGCTTGGTTTTTTTATTCCAAAAGAAACTTATCTATGTTCTAGAAAATTATATTTTATAACAGATAAAAATTATAATTTCTTATGATCACGTATTTAATGAAAAAAATTGTTTTATTTCTACAAATTTACATACTAGGTTAAATATTAATCAGTACCATGTCTTTAGAAAATAAAAATATTTTAATTAGTGGATCCTCTAGAGGAATAGGCTATGAAATGGCTAAATATTTTGCGGAAATTTGTGGGTCTATGGTAATTGTTTGTTCCAGAAATATTGAAAATGCTAAAAAAGTATCCGAATTTATTAATGGTAAAACCTATGCAATAGAATTAGATGTAACCAATACAAATAACATAAACTATTGCATAGCTGATTTATCGAAAAAAATCGGTAAAATAGATATTTTAATCAACAATGCAGGATATAGATTTGACAAAGAATTATGGTATAAAAATTTGCACGAGATTGAAGATGACCGTTTTATGGAAATAATTGATGTAGATCTCATGGGATCAATTAGACTTTCAAAAGCAGTGATTACACAAATGATAAAAAGTGAAAATGAACACAAAAATAAAAGAGGTGGAGTAATTATTAATATTTCATCGACTCCTGCTCTCAGTGGTCATATTGAAGGATCTCCCTACACTATAGCAAAATCTGGAGTTATAGGTCTAACTAAACACATAGCGAGAGAATATGGAATTTATAATATTCGTGCTTATACTTTGGCTCTAGGGAATATATCTACAGATGCAACCTATTATTCAATGGACGATAAACAAAGATCTAGAGCAGAAGAGGAAACTTCGCTTAAACGATGGGGGAAACCTGAAGAAGTAGCAAAAATTGCTTCACATATAGCAACGGATGATTTTTCCTATTCTACTGGTAATACTATTATTATTGATGGTGGTACAATCATGATATAATTAGTAATTTTTAATTGTTATTGTTAAAGATGAATATTGATGGTGGTATAAAGGCTTAATAAATTAAAAAAAAAACATTGTTTCAATTTTCCACAATTACAATACTCCTATTGATGTTTACAACAATATATATAGAAATAGAATTTATAACATAATCAATATAAGGACAATTACAATATACTTAGAGTTATAATATGAATTTTTTGAGACGAAAATTATAATAATTATAATTTGAAAAATTCAACACCCTCTCCTTCTCCTCCAAGTTCTCAAGTATTATAAAGCATGATCATAAAGATTTTACTGATGTCTACCTATAATAAAGCGGAAGCATCACAACCGCAAAAAAAGATGCATGAATGTACTAGATGTAAATCTTCTGGTTTTCCAGAACAAATGATATGGTTCAAAAAAATTGAAAATGGATACGATGACAAAATCTCATGGAAGCTAATGGATGGTAATGGTTTAGATCATGTTCATAAATATGGGTCACAAAGTACTACTAAAGGTGAAATGGATCAAAAGATAAGACGTAAAAAAATTATAGATATATTTGCTGTTAATGACATAGATGCCGCACGAAAATTACTTCAGGAAGGATGGGAATACAAAACTTCATATCCAGCAACTCTTGAAAATATTCCTCATTATATATTAGTAAAAAGAGATTAATCATTAAAGTTACGAAAAAAGTTTTTCTTTTTTATTTTTTATCATTAGCACCTTTTAATTTTTTTATCTAATTATTCAGTATTGCTTTTTATTTGTCTCATGTAATATTATTTATGGTAAGTTTCTATCTGTATTGTTGTATGAGTAATGTTGAATTTTTTTTCCAGCATTGAAAAGATCTCTTTGAGAATATTTTGAGATTTACTTACATCGTAAATTACTACATGTGCAGTTAACGCATCAAAACCTGATGTAATCTTCCATATGTGAAGGTCAAAAACTCCAGTAACACCTTGAATTTCTAAAATGGACTTTTTGACGTCCTCATAGGAAATGTTGGGTGGTAATCCTTCCATTAATATATTTATAGATCTTTTCAAAAGACTCCAGGTTCTAGGCCAAATAAATAATGCAAGGCCAATACTTATTATGGGATCTATTATATAAAATTCTGTAAAAATAATTATAAGACCAGCGACTATGACTGCACATGACCCTAAAACATCTTTTAAAACTTCCAAATATGCTCCCTCCATATTGAGATTATCTTTTGCATGTCCATGCAATACTTTCATGCCTATCAGATTCACTATCAAACCAACAACGGCGACAATGAGAACAGTAACACCTTGAATTTCCTTTTGTTGTCCGGCAACAACTAATCTAAGGTATGCCTCGTAGATAATATAAAAAGAAAATAATAATATTATAATGCTGTTGGTCAATGCAGCAAGAATTTCTAATCTATAGAATCCATATGTTTTTTGAGGAGTTAATGCTTTTTTCGATGCAAAAGTAATAGCGAATAAAGAAAAACCAATACCTGCTGCATCAGTAAGCATATGTCCAGCATCAGATAACAATGCTAAGCTGTTGGTAAATATACCAGCAAGGATTTCTACAACAATATAAGCTGAAGTAATTAATAGAATTATTTTTAATCTCATGATATCAGATTTTGAATGATTAGTATTATCAGTATTGACCTCATTATTTTCAAAATTCAATTACTGGTGTTAAAATAAAATCATATAATTTTAATGTTATCAAAATTCAGGTAAATATTATTTGTTATTAAATTAGCATTGATATTTATTATAGGAGAAGTAGTTTTAGTATTTTAGATTAGGGACTAAAATAGAGATGTCTATTTTATAATATGATACTGAAGCAGAAAAATAAAATCAAGGAGAAAGCAAATTTGTTCGAAGCAATCTATAAGGTACGCCGACTACATTTGATTTGTGATCATATGAGACTACAAATAGTTTAATTAATAATACTCTAAAATAGATTCTATATTGATCCAGTAAGAGTATATTTAATAATATATGCTAAGGTAAGTACTACCAAATTTCCTAAATAATACCTATACCATATAATGAATATCATTACACGATATCTGTGTAATAGAAATAGGATGCAATTCTGAGCCATTCCAATCATCCTATTAATTAGTTATAAGATTTGTTTTTTTAATTGAAAATTTTTAGGCGCCTCAAAAGTTATTCTTCATGATTTTTTCAATTTTGTATATAAATTTACAAATGTTATAACTTTTATACCCCAAATTAATGTTTCTACCATAGAATTACATCAATCAATTCTTCTAAATTTTTAGTTAACACTTATTTAACCACATTATTTATAATTCTCTATAACACCTTATTCAATGGAGAAAGAGATTGCATTTATTGCCTTGTATTAATATTAAATTTCTATATCCTTTAATAATTTCAGGAGATAGTACTAAA